>JBFKPQ010000012.1:0-28721 GCA_041628225.1 Acidimicrobiia bacterium
TCACCGGGAGGTCGGAGTTCATCGTCGGTGTGTGGGCACTGCCGCTCGTGGCGCAGGTCAGGATGGCGGTACCGGGTGGTCGCATGGCGTGTCCTCCTCCGTCCGGCCACGATAGACCCCGGCGTCCACCACCGCCCTCGAAAGTCCCGGAACTTCCACGGGTACGCTTCTCGAATGGCCACCCATGTGGAAGTCTCCATCGACATCGCTCGTCCCGCCCACGAAGTGTTCGAGTTCATGTCGGACTTCACGAACAACCCGCGCTGGCAGCGCGGCATGAAGACGTGCACCATCACGTCCGACCCACCCCTCGGGTTGGGATCGACGTACGACCAGGTCGCCGAGATGGCCGGTAGAGAAATCGTGTCATCGTTCGAGGTCGTCGCCTACGAGCCGGGCCGGATGGTGAAGGCCACGACGACGCAGTCGACGTTTCCCATCACGTTCACGCGGATGGTCGAGCCCACCGCCGACGGCTGCCGTGTCTCTGCCGTGGTCGAAGGCGATGCGTCGGGCGTCTTCAGGCTGCTGGCGCCCCTCATGCCCATGATGGTGCGCCGATCCATCACCCGGGACTACGCCACGCTCAAAGAGCTGTTGGAGGCAGATCGCCCGGGTACGTGATCTTCCGGTTGGTCGTATCGCCTTCGACCATGGCGACGGCGATCCGGTCACCCACGATGTCGGCGGTGTCGAGCCCGTCGGCGCCGGGCTGGGCGTCGTAGGCATCCAGGAGCGGGCCGGCCGCGAACACCTGGGGCGTCTGCACCGCCCACGGCGCCGGGTCCGCCCGCAGGGCCAGCCGGCCGTCGATCAGTTCGTAGAGTTGCTCGTCGACGGGAAGCCCCGGCACCGCGCCCCCTACCGACCGGGCCGCACCGAACAGCCGCTCGATCAGCGCCGCGGAGACGAATGGGCGGGCACCGTCGTGGATACCGACCCACTCGACCTCGCCGGCGGCGATCCGATCGCGCAACACGTCCAGGCCGGCCCGTTCGCTCTCGGTCCGCGTGACACCGCCGGTGGTCACCTCGATCGAGCGACCGTCCACCAGCCGGGCGGCCTCCGCCTCGTCCCCGCCCCGCACGACCAGCACGAGGAATTCGACGGCCCCGGCGATCGTCTCCAACGCAGCCGCCAGCAACGGCCGACCATCCACCTCTGCATACACCTTGTTGGTTGTCGTGCCGAACCGAGTCCCCGACCCACCGGCGAGCACGATCATCGCGGTTGCCACCCCGGCAGGGTACCTATCCTGGCCCGATGTCACGCCTGCACATCGTCGCGGCTGCCGATCTCGACGCGGCCGTCACCGTGCCCGACGGCGCCGACCTCGTCGGGTACGGGCCACGGGATGCAGACTGGGATCGGATGGTCGACCGCCTGGACGATGCCGCCGACGCCGTCGTTGCGACCCGGCCCGTCACCGACGCCCTGAAAACCGTCGCGAATGGCCTCGTGGAGGCCGGGATCGACCGCTCCCACCTCGTTCATGCCACGGTCCCGCTGCTCGTCCGCGCCGAGGCCGCCCGCGGCCACGTGGGCGAGCCGCTGGCCGCACTCGTGCGGCATCTGACGTCGGACGGCCGCACCACGGCCATCTGATGCGCGGCCCGCGCGTCCGATGCGTCGACGGGCGCACCGGGATGAGATGGAGGCCCAGGTAGGTTGAGCACCATGACGGATTTGCATCTGCCACCCGAGTTGGTGGAAGCGCTGGTGGAAGCCGGCCTCGAGGACGAGTTCCAAGAGATGTCGTTCTCGCATCGCCGCGAATACGCCGACTGGGTGGACGAGGCGAAGCAGGAAGAGACTCGACACGACCGGGCTCGCCGGGTCGTCGGGCTGCTGGCCGAGCGAGGCCCGGACTGACGGCGGCGCCGTTCAGCCGATGGCGATCAGCTTGGTGGCCTCACCGAAGAACGCCGAGATCGGTGGGTAGAATCCGGCCGCCAGCACGAACACCACGGCGATCACCATGACCAACTGCAGCGAGCGGGCCGGTTCGTCGAGCCGTGGCTCGAGACCGTCGGGGACCGGATCGAACCACATGCTCTTCACGACGCGGGCGTAGTAGTAGAAGGCGATCACGGCGTTGACGGCGGCGATGGCGGCCAGCAGCGTCGTCCAGGTGTTGAGCGCACCCATGGCGGCCGAGAACATCACGAACTTGGCGTACCAGCCGGCCAGCGGAGGAATGCCGGCCAGCGAGAGGAAGAAGGCTCCGCCGAGCAGGGCAAGACCCGGGTCGTACGTTCCCATACCGGCCCAGTTGGGGATCAGGCCACTGCGCGCCCGGTTCGAACCCACGATGATCACCGCGAACGCACCCAGGTTCATGAATGCGTAGATGACGAGATAGGTGACGGTCGCCGCAAAGGCGTCCGACAGGTTGCCGGCGGTGTCCGACACGCCGGCGACGGCGAACGGGACGAGCATGAAACCGGCCTGGGCCACCGACGAATAGGCGAGCAGGCGCACGATGTTGTCCTGCCGGAGCGCCGTGAGGTTGCCGACGGTCATCGTCAGCGCGGCCAGGATCCAGATGGCCGGACCCCAGATGTTCGAGGCGTCGGGGAAGGCCACGTAGGTGATGACGAGCAGACCGACGAAGCCGGCCGCTTTCGAGCTGACCGACAGGTAGGCGGTCACCGGCGTCGGTGCACCCTCGTAGGTGTCGGGGGCCCAGAAGTGGAATGGCACGGCCGAGATCTTGAACGCGAAGCCCACCATGATGAACAGCACCGCCATGACGAACGCAGGCTCTCCGGACATTCCGGCCGATGCCTCGCGAATGCCGTCGAACGTCACCGAGCCCGTCAGGCCGTAGATGAACGACATGCCGTACAGCAGGATGGCGGCCGACAGCACGCCGAGCAGATAGAACTTCAGCGACGCCTCGTTGGACTTCACGTCTCCTTTGCGCCAACCGGCGAGGAGGAACAGCGGACCGGACACGAGCTCGAGGCCGATGAACAGGATGATGAGATCGCGGGCCGATGACATGACGACCGATCCGAGGATCGAGGCCACCAGCAGGAAGTAGTACTCACCCTGGTAGTACCGCTCGGACTCGATGTAGCTGACCGACATGAGAAGCACGAGGTAGCCGGCCGCCAGGAACAGGCCCTTCATGACCAACGCGAAGTCGTCCACGACATACGAACCGCCCGACATCGACCGGACCGTCGAGTCTCCCAGGCCCATGTAGATGATCGGGAGCGCGGCCAGCGTGACGCCCAGTACCGCCAGGACCGCCGTCCAGTACTTGTGCCGGCGCGGCAGCATGATGTCCAGCGTGAGGACACCCATGAGCGTCACCGCCAGGATGATCTCAGGCGCCAGCGCCAGATAGTCGAGGTCGGGCGTCATCGGTCGCTCAGCCTCCGAACGCCCTGGCGACGAGGTCGGTCACGGCGTCGTTGGTGGCGCCGAACACGATCTTCGGGAACACGCCGATCGCCAAGGTGGCGACGAGCAGCGGCGCCCAGGCCGCCAGCTCGAACTTGTCGGCGTCGTGGAACTCATGGTCGGCCCATTCCTCGGATGGTTCACCGAGATTGACCTTCTGGAGCATCCAGAGCATGTAGCCGGCCGTCAGGACGGTGCCGATGGCACCGGCGACCATCGACCCTTGGAACAGGCCGACGGGCAGTCCTTCGAGCGGGCGATAGGCACCGAGCAGCGACATGAACTCTCCCCAGAAGCCGGCCAGGCCGGGCAGACCAAGGGACGCCATGGCGGTGAACCCGAGAATCCCGCCCATGATCGGCATGAGCTTCATGTTGCCGCCGAGCCGGTCCATCTCGCGGGTGTGGTAGCGATGGTGCATCGACCCGGCCAGGAAGAACAACAGGCCGGTGATGATCCCGTGCGCGACCATACCGATGATCGAGGCATTGATGCCGACCTCGGTCATGGTGGCGATGCCGAGCATCACGAAACCCATGTGACCGACCGACGAGAACGCGATGAGGCGTTTCATGTCGGTCTGGGCGAGACAGGCCAGCGACCCGTAGATGATGCCTATGACCGACAGGATGGCGATGGTCGGTGCCCAGGCTTTGGCCTGCTCGGGCAGGATCGGGATGGCGATCCGGATGAAACCGTACGAGCCGAGCTTCAGCAGGATGGCCGCCAACAGCACCGAGCCGACCGTCGGAGCGGCGGTGTGAGCGTCGGGGAGCCACGTGTGCAGCGGCCACATCGGGACCTTCACCGCGAATCCAAGGAACATGCCGGCGAAGATCCATCCGGCCATCGGAACCGCCGACAGCATCGGCGCCTGGGCGATCAGCTCAGGGATGTCGAACGTGCGGCTGCCGGCCGGACCCGAGTTGAAGTACAGACCCAGAAAGGCCAGCAGCATGAACGCCGACCCGAACAGCGTGAACAAGAAGAATTTGATCGAGGCATACAGCCGAGTTTCGGTCGTCAGCTTCAGCAGCGGCACTTCCCGCGGGGTCTTGTCACCCCAGATGCCGATCATGAAGTACATGGGCAACAACACCAGCTCGAAGAAGATGAAGAACAGCACGAGGTCCAGCGCCACGAACGTCCCGTTCATGCCGGTCTCGAGGATCAGTATGAGGATCAGGAACGCCTTCGGGTTCTTCGGCTCGTCCCAGTGGTTCCACGAGTAGATGACGGCCAGCACCGTCACGACCGCCGACAGCACCAGGAGTGGCAGGCTGATGCCGTCGATGCCGATGTGATACTGGGCGCCGATCGACGGAATCCAGTTCTGGCTCGTGTCGAACTGGAACGTCGAGGCCGAGCCATAGTCGAACTGCACGGCCACGATCACCGAGAGGACGGCGACGACGATCGTGGTGAGCAGCGCCAACCATTTGGCGGCCTCTTCTTGGGCTTTGTCGGTCATGCCGACCAGTAGGGCTCCTACCAGCGGCAAGAACACGATGAGGCTCAGGCCCCAACCGTTCGCGAACCACTCCATGACTCGTCCGTCCTCCTAGTTGATGAACAACGCGAAGCCGATCACCAGCACCACGGCACCCGCCACGAGGGCGCCGGCGTACTGCTGAATCCGACCTGTCTGCAACTTCCTGAGGGCTCCGCCGGCCGCGCCTGCCAGCGCACCTGCCCCGTTGATGATCCCGTCGATCCCCCGCTGGTCGGCGGACCCGTACACGATGCGTCCCAGTCCCGACACCAGCACGCCGACGCCGTTGACGATGCCATCGAGGATGTAGGTGTTGGTCCAGTTCACGAACTGCGCCATCGGACCCTTGATAGCCGCCACGAGTCCCAGCGCGAGGTCGTCCATGTAGTACTTGGCGCGCAAGAGCGGGTACAGCCCGGGCACCGCGAAGGAGTCGCGTGCCTGCTGCGTATCGGCGTCCTTCGAGAAGATCAGCCAGCCTGCAACGATGCCCACAACCGCCGCGGCCGTCCCGATGGCGGCCAGCGTCCAGTCGAGCGATTCCGGGTGATGGTCACCCAGCGGTGCTTCCGCGCGGGTACCGAGCCATTCGGTGAAGCCGACATAGCGGAGCGCCACCGTGTCACCGAAGGCGAAGCCGGGATTGTTGACGAACCCGGCCACGATCGAGAAGCCGGCCAGGACGACGAGTGGCACCGTCATGAGGCTCTCCGACTCGTGCGGATGTCCGTGGCCCTTGTACTCGCCAAAGAAGGTGAGTGCGACGGCCCGGGTCATGTAGAAGGCGGTCACGAAGGCGCCGGCGATGGCGATCCACAGAACCACCGTGTAGCCCTCGTACCCGAGCGTGCCGAGGATCTCGTCCTTCGAGAAGAAGCCGGCGAACGGAATGATGCCGGCCAGCGCCAGCGAGCCGATGACGAACGTGCGATAGGTCGTCGGCATGTACTTCCGGAGGCCGCCCATGTCGGACATGTTGTTGGAGTGGACGCCGTGAATCACCGAGCCGGCGCCCAGGAACAGCAGGGCCTTGAAGAAGGCGTGGGTGAAGAGGTGGAAGATGCCGGCTGTGTAGCCGCCGGCCGCGACCGCCGTCATCATGTAGCCGAGCTGGCTGACCGTCGAATAGGCCAGCACCTTTTTGATGTCGTCTTGCACGAGCGCGATGAGACCGGTCGCGAACAGCGTGATGGCACCGACGGCGATCATGAACGGTCGGGCCGCCTGCGCCATCTCCTGATACAGCGGGAACATGCGGGCCATGAGATAGATGCCGGCCGTGACCATGGTGGCGGCGTGCATGAGCGCAGAGACCGGCGTGGGACCGGCCATGGCGTCGGGCAGCCAAATGTGGAAGGGGAACTGCGCCGACTTGCCCATCGCTCCGACGAACAAGAGGATGGCGCCGGCCACGGCCACCGTCGAACCGAACAAGGGGGCCATGAGTCCGGCACCCTCGTGGGTGGCGGCTTCGAGAATGTCGGTGATGCGGAACGAACCCACGGCGTACGAGACGGCGATCGCTCCGATGATGAGACCGACGTCGGCCACCTTGTTGGTGTAGAAGGCCTTCATGCCGGCCGTGGAGTTCTCTTTCAGCTCCCAGTAGTGGCCGATCAGCAGGTACGACGCGACACCCACCAGCTCCCAGCCCACGATCATCTGCGCCATGTTGTTCGAGGCGACGAGGACGAGCATGGCGCCGGCGAACAGCGAGAACGAGGCGAAGAAGAACGTCGTTCGGATCTCGCCGCGCATGTAGCCCAGTGCGTAGATGAAGACGAGCAGGCCCACCGTGCCGACGACGAAGTACATCATCGTCGACAGGCCGTCGGCGTACCAACCCCACTCGAGGACCCAGTCTCCGCTGATCTTGGCGATCTCGACGGACTTCTCGTAGACGACGTGATTGCGAATCGTGTCGATCCACAGCAAGAGGCCGTAGCCGAAGACGAACGCCATCATGGCGACGGCCAATTCGCCGCCCTGGTACTTCATTCGCTTCCCGAACACCAAGATGGCGCCGACCGTCACGAACGGAGCCACGAGGATGAGCCACGCCCATTCTTGGAGCGGTCCGCCGGCGGCGAACTCGATGGCCTTCTCTTCTTCGGCGAGCGCGACGAGCAGATCGAACATCACATCAGCCCTTCATCGTCGCGAAGTCGTCGAGGTTGGCGGATCGCCGGTTCCGGAAGATGAGCAGCACGATGGCCAGGCCGATGCCGACCTCGGCGGCGGCGACCGTGATCACGAAGATCGAGAAGATCTGACCGGTGGCCATCGAGTCCCGTACGGCCGCCTCGAAGGCAACCAGGTTGATGTTCACGGCGTTGAGCATGAGCTCGATGGCGAGGAGCACGAGCACCGCGTTACGGCGAGCGAGGATGCCGTAGACACCGAGGCTGAACAGCAGCGCGGCCAGAACGAGGATGGGTGCAAGCGTCATCGATCGTCCTTGCCGGAGTCACCCTGTGACCAGATCGCAAACGCGGCCAAGCCGCCTCCGATGAGGAGGATCGCCACGATGATGAGGATGAGGCCGATGGCCATCAGATCTGCTCCTCGTCCATCGGTGCGGGGTCTTTGCGCGCCACGGTGATACCGCCGATGAGCGCGGCGAGCAGCACGAAGGAGACGATCTCGAACGGAAGCACGAACCGCCCGAGCAAGCCGTCGGCCAGCACCGTGGTGTCGGTCGGGATCCCGATGTCGACCAACTCGGTGTCACCGAATGCCGATACGGACGACCAGGCCATGAGCACGAAGAGCGAGACCGCCGACACGACCGCGGTGGTCTTGCGTGGGTTGTCGAGTTCCGCATCGTGTCCCATCGGTGCCCGTGTGATCATGATGCCGAACAGGAACAGCACGATCACGGCGCCGATGTACACGAGTACGAGCACCCAGGCGACGAACTCGGCCGACAGCACGAGGAACAGAGCCGCCGTTGCGCCGAGTGTCGCGACCAGGGCCAGGGCCGCGTGGATCAGGTTTTTCGTCGTCACGACCCAAAACCCCCCCACCGCGATCACGATGCCGAGGATCGAAGCGACCCACACGACCGGCTGTGTGAAATCCATCACGATTCCAGTGCCGGGGCATCGGGAACGGTCTCCATCCAGTCCTGGAGCCGGTCTTTGGCGTGCAGCATCTCACCCATGTCGTATTCGGAGTACTCGTACTCCGGCGACCAGAACAGGGCGTCGAAGGGACAGACCTCGACGCAGATGCCGCAGTACATGCAGAGGGCGTAGTCGATGTCGAACCGGTCGAGGACCGCACGCTGGCGCGGCCGGCCACCGGGCTTCGATGGCGGCTTCTCTTCCTTGTGGCCCTCGATGTAGATGCACCAGTCGGGGCACGACCGGGCACACAGCATGCACACCGTGCACGCCTCCTGTTCGAGGGCGATGACGCCACGCGCGCGCGGCACGGGCGTTTCCTTGACCTTCGGATAGTTGACGGTCGCCAGGTACTTGCCCGGGAGGAACAGCGTCTTGAGCATCGTGGAGAGGGTCACGCCCATGCCTTTGAGCAGGCCACTCACGGGGAGCTTCGGCATCTTCACGGCCATATCACGCAACCACCTTGAAGATCCCGGTCACCACGATGTTGAGGAGGCCGAGCGGCACGAGCCACTTCCATGCCAGGTTCTGCAGCTGGTCTTCCCGGAAGCGGGGGAAGGTCCAGCGGAACCAGATCATGAAGAACACGAGGACGGCGACCTTCGACGCCAGGTACACCGGACCCAGGAACGGGAACTGTTCGATGCCCGGCCCGAGGTACCCGCCCAAGAAGAGCGTGACGGCGATGGCGGACATCGTGAACATGTTGGCGAACTCGGCCAGGAAGAAGAACAGGAATCGGAACCCCGAGTACTCGGTGAGAAAGCCGGTCACGAGTTCGGACTCTGCGATCGGCATGTCGAACGGGATGCGGCTCATCTCGGCGAGCGATGCGATGAAGAAGATCACGAAGCCGAGGATCTGAGCGAAGAAGAACGGGGAGATGACGAGCCCCGTCTCGAGACCGAAGATGGCGAAGGAGCGCTGCGCCTCGACGATGCCGCCGAGCGACATGGTGCCGGCCATGATGACCACGCCGATGACGGCCAGCACCATCGGCAGTTCGTACGCGATGAGCTGACCGGCCGCCCGAAGGCCGCCCATGAGCGAGTACTTGTTGGCCGACGACCAACCCGCCATGAGCACGCCGATCGTCGAGAGTGACGAGATGGCCAGCGCGTAGAAGATGCCGACGTCGAGATCCTGGACGATCCCGCCCGGCCAGAACGGGATGACCACGAACAGGCCGACCGTCGAGAGCATGACCAGCGCCGGCGCCCAGCGGAAGACCTGGCGGTCGGCGTCGGCCGGAATGATGTCTTCTTTTTGGATGAACTTGATGCCGTCGGCGAGCAGCTGTGCCCAGCCCCAGCGCCCTCCGGCGAAGTACGGGCCGACGCGGCTCTGCATCTTGGCGGACAGCTTCAACTCGCCGAACCCGATCAGCAGCCCGGACACCGGGATGAGCCCGGCGATGGCGATGAGCTTGACCACCAGGAGCGCCCAGAAGTTGTCTTGGAAGAACGAGATGATCGTGTCCATCGCCTACCTGTCCACGTCGCCGAGCACGAAGTCGAGGCTTCCCAAGATGGCGATGATGTCGGGCACCAGGACGCCTTCGAGGATCCACGGGAGGATCGAGATGTTCGAGAAGGACGCCGAGCGGATCTTCAGCCGATACGGCCCCTGACCGCCTTCGGACACCAAGTAGTAGCCCATCTCGCCCTTCGGGTTTTCAGCTCGAACGTAGACCTCGCCCTTCGGGACCTTGATGATCTTCGGGACCTTGGCCTGTAGCGCGCCGGACGGGATGGCATCGACGGCCTGCTGGATGATCCGAGCAGCCTGACGGATCTCCTCGAGCCGCACCCACCAGCGATCCCAGCAGTCGCCGTTGCGGCCCGTAGGAACGTCGAACTCGAACTGGTCGTACGGCAGGAAGTCGGTATGGCGCCGCAGGTCGAAGGCGATGCCGGACGCACGCAGGTTCGGGCCCGACACACCGAAGTCGGCGGCGATCTCGCCAGGGAGCACACCGATGCCCTTGGTGCGGGCCTGGAAGATCTCGTTGCCGGCGATGAGGGACTCGAGTTCGTCGCAGGTCGCCAGGAGCTTGTCCATGGCGTCATGGGTACCGGCCAGGAATCCCTTCGGCAGGTCCTGGGACGCCTTCTTCTGGGTCGGGCCGGCGCCGGCGGCGGGCTTCACGCCACCGATGCGGTTGAAGTTCGGGTGGAAACGGCCACCGGTCACCGATTCGAGCAGGTCGAGGACGCGCTCACGGTCTCGCAGTGCGAAGAAGAGCGGAGTCGCCGCGCCGAGCTCCAGCGGGTACGAAGCCATGAAGATCATGTGGGAGGCGATCCGGGCCATCTCGGTGAGGATGAGACGAATGTATTGGGCACGCTCGGGAACCTCGATCTCCATCAACTTCTCGGCGGCCGCGATGAAGGGGACCTCGTTGGCGTAGCCGGACACCCAGTCGATCCGGTTGATGAACGCGGTGATCTGCGGATAGGTGCGCACCTCGGCGAGCTTCTCGTAGCCGCGGTGCATGTATCCGATGGCCGGCTGAACGTCGCGGGCCCGTTCGCCATCGACTTTGGCGACGAGCCTGAGCACACCGTGCGTCGACGGGTGCTGTGGCCCGATGTTCAGGGTCATGTCCTCGGTCTCGAGCTCGACGGCGACCGACGCATCGGACAGATGGCGCAACGTGTCGTGGTCGATCGTCATGCTTCCGGGTTCTCCGTGCTCGGAGCCTCGGGGTCGGCGACCTCAGGCATCGGTTCGACGTCCACCGTTCCCGGCCACGGCTTGACTTCACGCGACAGCAGCGGATACGTCTTCTGCAGCGGATGCCCTTCGAATGCGTCGGGCAGGTACAACTTCACCGGGTTGGGATGGCCCTCGAACGCTATGTCGAACATCTCGGTGGCCTCGCGCTCGTGCCAGTTGGCTCCGGCGTAGACGTCCGTGATGCTCGGGAGCGAGGCACCGTCTTTGGGAAGGGTCGTGGAGAAGTGGACGATGCGACCTTCTGCCAGGTCGGCCACACCGGCCAGCACCTCGTAGCGCTCATCGACCGGCTCGGCGGGAGGATCCCCGACCGCGACATCATTGGCCCAGTCGATCGCCGAGAGGTACGAGAAGAACACGAGCCCGAGTTCGAGTTTTGCGGTGCTGAGAGCGGCGTGCCACGCATCGGCGGCGACCATGACTTTGGCCGTGCCGTGATCGGCCGACCAATCCTCGGAGCCGACTGCGGAGGCGACCTCGCCGACCCAGTCGGCGAAGGAGCCTGCGCCCGTATCGGTCGTCTCAGACGGGCTGGTGGTCACGCTGTTTCCACTTCTCGCGCATGTCCTCGGCCTGGATCTTCTCCTGGAGCAGCACGATGCCTTCCATGAGCGCCTCCGGGCGGGGCGGGCAGCCAGGTATGTACACGTCGACCGGGATGAGCTGGTCGACGCCTTTGGTCACCGAGTACGAATCCCAGTACGGCCCACCGCAGTTGGCGCACGAGCCCATCGAGATCACGTACTTCGGGTCCGGCATCTGGTCGTAGAGGCGACGGATCGCCGGAGCCATCTTGTCGGTGACGGTGCCGGCCACGACCATGAGATCTGCCTGCCGGGGCGAGGCGGGGAACGGAATGACCCCGAACCGCATGGTGTCGTAGCGCGGCCCGGAGGCGGCCATCATCTCGATGGCACAGCAGGCCAGGCCGAACTGGAACATCCACAGCGAATACTTGCGCGACCAGTTGAGGAGCGCGCTGATCGGTTTGGGAAGGCCGAACTTCTCGATCACTCCCACTTCAGAACTCCCTTGCGGATGGCGTACACGAGACCCATGACGAGAATGCCGATGAAGATGAGCATCTCGACGAGTCCGAACATGCCGAGTTCCTCGAGACGGATCGCCCACGGGAAGATGAACACCGCCTCGACGTCGAAGATGACGAACAGGAGGCCGTAGACGTAGTACCGCACGTACGACTGCGACCAGCCGTCACCGACCGGATCGACGCCGCACTCGTAGGTCTTCAGCTTGACGGGCGTCGGGTTCTTCGGTCGGATGAGCCACGTGATCATCAAGGTGACGGCCACCAGCGCCACGCCGAAACCGGCAAAGGCGCCCACCGTGATGTACTGCTCGAAGTATTGCCGCACGTGCTTCCCTCAGGTCTTCCGCGCCCGGGCCCGCCGCTTCCCGAAATCGGCGCAAGTATAGGTTCGGCGGAGGCCCGCCCAAAGTCAGCCGAGATCGAGGTGCCACGCCGTAGGATCGCGCCCGTGAGCGATCTCGTACGTCTGCCCCGCTTCGAGGGGTCGAGTCTGCTCAATCTGGTGGCCACACTCGAGCGGCGACTCACCGGCTCGGCGCCTGCTCTCGACCTGCGGGCCGACCTCGCCGAGCGCCTTCCCGAGGCCGCCACCTACGTGCTCGTGCTCTTCGACGGACTCGGCGCCCACCAACTCGACCACCCGGCCGCACGAGAGCTGGCCGGCGACCTGATCGATCCCATCGACGCCATGTTTCCGACGACGACCACCGTCAACCTCTCCACCGTGGCTACCGGACTCGCCCCGGTGTCGCACGGAACCATCGGGCATCACATGTGGATCCCCGAGTTGTCGACCGTCGTCAACGTGCTGAAGTGGATCATTCCCGGAGCCGGCCCCGCTGCGTACGACACCACGACGATGCTGCCCTCGCCCAATCTGTGGGAGCGATTGCGGTCGGCAGGCATCGAACCGATCACCGTGCAGCCCGGCGCGTTCGAGTCGACGCCGCTGTCACAGGCGCTCTATCGCGGGTGTCGCATCGAACCCGTGTGGACAGAGCGAGAGCTCGTGACCGCCACCGTCGACCTGGCGGCCCAACCCGGGAGGCTCATCTTCACGTACCTCCCGCACGTGGACGTAGCCGCCCACCTGTTCGGGCAGAACTCCGAACAATACGAAGCGGCGTTGGCCACCGCCTCGGGCGCCTGGCGTGACATCCGGAGAGGGCTGCCCGCGCACGCCGTCGCGGTGGGGACCGCCGATCACGGCCACCTCGACTACTCCCCGGCCGACAAGCACCTCATCCGGGGTCGGCCCGACGCGTTCGGCGATCCCCGCTCCCTCTATCTGCGAGATAATCCGCCCGACGACCTGCCCGGCCGCTGGTATCCGCTCGCAGACATGCTCTCGTGGTTGGGCCCGGGCCCCGAGCACCCGCACCTGAGGGAGCGACTGCCCGAAGGGGTCATGCTCGCCGACCGCGGCGACCTGCTGATCCCTTCCACGATGGACCTGCGCTTGACCGGCTATCACGGCGGCCTCGAGCCCGAAGAGGTCCAGATCCCGTTCCTGGTGGCGAACCCTTCCTAACCTCGCGATATGACCGCTTGCCAGCACTGCGGCACAGCAACGACCGCTCGGATCTGTCCGACGTGCGGCCACCCGACGGGCTGGCTCGAAGCTGATCCGTGGGGCGCGCCGCCCGCACCCGACACCCCGGCCGGTCCTCCTCCGCTTCCGCCCGCAGCACGTCGACCGCGCCGGACCATCCCGTGGCGCACCGCATTGGGAGTGATCGTGCTCGTCGTTTTCGGCTGGATCATCGTCCGGGGATGGTTCCCGAATCTGTTCGCCGCCACCTCGACACCCGCCGTCAACGACCTCGTCGTCGGGGATTGCTACGTCGATGCTGCGGGCGAGCCGAGCCACACCGACTGTTCTACGCCCCACGACGGTGAAGTGTTCGGGGTCGGAACCTGGAACGGCGGCGACGCCTATCCGGGCCAGGACGTGGTCGCCCGTTGGGCGTCAGACCTGTGTGCGGTGCGCTTCGAGCCCTACATCGGCATATCGCTGGACGACACGGGATTGTCTCCGGGGGTTCTCTACCCGTCGGCGGACACGTGGGACGCAGGCGATCGACGGGCCGTGTGCGTCGTGGCGGATCCCGAAGGACGTTCGAGTGGCAGCCTCGCCGGATCCGGGCGTTGACGTTTTTACTATCGCCATAGTGTTTATTAGCCTCCGCGCCGAAAGGAGCACATATGCGCAGGTTCCTAGCGCTGGCATTGACGGTCGCGATGGTCTCGGTCGGCTGCACGACCGACTCCGAGGATGGCCCACTCGTCGTCTATTCGGGCCGGAGCGAGGACCTCGTCGGCCCAATCTTCGAGCGTTTTGAGGCCGAGACCGGCATCGACGTCGAAGTGCGATATGGCGACTCCACCGAACTCGCCGCCACGCTGCTGCTCGAAGGCGACGAACCGGTGGCCGACGTGTTCTTCGCCCAGGATCCGGCGTCGCTCGGCGCCGTCGCCCGCGAAGATCTTCTGACGCGACTACCCGACTCGGTCCTGGATCGCGTCCCCGCGCGCTTCAGCGACAACGAGGGACGGTGGGTCGGCACCTCGGGACGGGCGCGCACGGTCATCGTCAACCCGAACCTCCTCGGCAACACGCCGCTCCCCGCGTCGATCTGGGATCTCACCGACCCGGCCTACGCCGGGATCGCCGTCGCCCCGACCAACGGTTCGTTCCTGGCGTTCGTCGCGGCCATGATCCTCGACGAGGGCGAGGCGCGGACCCTCGAGTGGCTGGAGGCCATCGCCGCCAACCAACCGGTCGCGTACTCGGGGAACTCCCCGATCGTGGCCGCCGCCGACGGCGGCGAGGTGGCCCTCGGCCTCGTCAACCACTACTACTTGCTGCGCCTGAGAGCCGAACAAGGATCGGTGACAGCGATAAACCACTTCCTCACTGCAGGAGACGCCGGCTCCCTCGTCATGCCGGCCGGCGCCGGCATCCTCGCCGGCTCGGACCGACGGGACGACGCCACCGCCCTCATCGAGTTCCTGCTCTCGGACTCGGCCCAGACCCATTTCGCATCCGAGACCTTCGAGTATCCGCTCGTGGATGGCGTCGCCGCCGACCCGAGCCTCACGCCGATCGGTGACCTGCGCTCGCCCGACATCGATCTCTCCGAACTCGCCGAGTTCCTCGACAAGGCCACGGAACTGGTCAGCCGCGCAGGACTCATCTGACCCATGGTGGCGCAGGCCACGGCCACACCTCGGCTGAGCCGCTCGAAGGCTCCCGTGTGGCTGTGGGCGCTGGCCTTGGTGGTCGTCGTGCCCGTGGCGGCTCCGCTGGTCTCGATCGTGTGGCAAGTCGCCACCGATCCGAGCTGGGAACTCCTCGTCTCCGGACGGCTGGCGCAACTGATGGGCAACACCCTGGGGCTGGTGGTCGCCGTGACCGCCTCGGCCACGGCGCTCGGGGTCGGAGGGGCGTGGGTGGTCACGCGGTTCGACCTCCCGATGGCACGGCTGTGGTCGGCGATCCTGGCCCTGCCGCTCGTTCTGCCGTCGTACGTTCTCGCCCTGGCGTTGCTGGCGGCTACCGGCCCACGCGGGTCGCTGCAGAGCTGGATCGGCGTCAGCGTTCCCGCCATCTCGGGCTTCTGGGGATCGTGGATCGCGCTGACGCTCACGACCTACCCATACGTCTTCCTCGTGGCGACCGTGACTCTGCGACGTATGGATCCGGCGCTCGAGGAGGCGGCGCGCGGCCTCGGCGCGTCGGCCGGCAAGGTGTTCCGTACTGTGGTGCTCGGCCAGCTGCGCCCCGCCGTGGGAGCGTCGGCTCTGCTCGTGGCGCTGTATACGTTGTCGGACTTCGGCGCCGTGTCGCTCATGCGGTTCGACACGTTCACCCGCGCCATCTACACACAGTGGTCGGTGCGCCTCGATCGGACCCCCGCCTTGACCCTCGCCGTCGTGCTCGTGGTCGTCGCAGCCGGTCTCGTGTGGCTCGAACAGGCCAACCGGGGCAGAGCCTCGTATTTCGCCACGAAACCGACCCGGGGAGCCCGGGTCTATGCACCTCGCGGCGCCGCACGGTGGGGCGTCTATCTGGCGCTCGGCGCGCTCGTCCTGGCCGCGCTCGTCATCCCGATCTCCGTCCTGGTCTTCTGGCTGGTGCGCGGGATCGGAGCCGGCCAGACCCTCACCGGCCTCGCCCTCCCGGCGCTCCGGTCGGCCGGCGTTGCGCTCGGAGCCGCCGGGGTCGGTGCGGCCGCGGCGGTTCCCATCGCCGTGCTCGCCGTGCGTTACCCGTCACGCGGCACGCGCTGGCTGGAGCGTTCGGTTTGGAGCGTCTACGCCCTGCCCCACATCACGGTGGCCGTGGCGATCCTCGCCATGGTGTTGAGCTGGGCGCGGCCGCTCTATCAGACATTGGCGGTCCTCATCGGCGCCTATGTCGTGCTGTTTCTCCCGCAGGCCTCGGGCGCGGTCAACAGCGCTCTCCTCCAGGTCAACCCGCACGTCGAGGAAGCGGGACGGTCGCTGGGAGCCACGCACGCCGCGGCGTTGGCCAGGCTCACCCTGCCGCTGATCGGGCGCGGCCTGCTGTCGGGAGGCGCCCTCATCTTCTTGACCGTGATGAAGGAACTTCCCGCCACGCTGCTGCTGCGCCCCACCGGCTTCGAGACCCTGGCGGTCGCCATCTGGCAGCAGAGTTCCGAGGGCTTGTTCACCCGGGCGAGTTCGGCGGCGTTGGTACTCTTGGCGATCTCTTCGATCCCCATGTTCTTGATCTCGACCCGCGACCTACGTGATGATTGACCAGCAGCTCGCCATCCGGTGCCGCCAGCTGTCGAAGCGATACGGCGAGGCCGTCGCCCTCGACGGGTTCAACCTCGACGTCTGGGAGGGCAATGTCGTGAGTCTGCTCGGGCCGTCCGGGTGCGGGAAGACGACCGCGCTGCGGACGATCGCCGGGTTCGAACGGCCCGATGCCGGGACGATCGAGGTGCACGGGAACCCGGTCGTCGACGGATCGATCTTCGTGCCTCCCGAGCGTCGGAACGTCGGCATGGTGTTCCAGGACTACGCCCTGTTCCCACACATGACCGTCGCCGCCAACGTCGCCTTCGGTGTCGACCGCGACCAGCGCCGTGTGGATGAGGTGCTCGAACTCGTGGGCTTGGCCGGCCTCGGCGACCGGATGCCCCATGAGCTGTCCGGGGGACAGCAACAGCGCGTGGCCTTGGCGAGGGCTCTCGCTCCTCGCCCGTCGGTGGTGCTACTCGATGAGCCGTTCTCCAACCTCGACGCCACGTTGCGCGAGCGGGTGCGCCGGGAGGTACGCAGCATCCTTCGAGAGTCACGCACCACGGCGGTGTTCGTCACCCACGACCAGGAAGAAGCCCTGGCGGCGAGCGACGTCGTCGCGGTCATGCACGAAGGGGCCGTGATCCAGGCAGCACCGCCCGATGTGTTGTACCGCAGCCCTGCCACGCGCTGGGTGGCCGGCTTCGTCGGCGACGCCGACTTCGTTGCCGCCCATGCCGCCGGCGGCTCGGCCGACACACCGCTCGGGCGCTTCCCGACCGAGCTGACCGGCCCCGTCACCGTCATGATCCGCCCCGAGGACGTCCGGCTGTGGAGCGACGCCGACGGTACGGGCGAAGTCATCGAGCGCGAGTTCTTCGGCCATGACCAGCTCTACGTCGTGCGACTCGACGGGGGTCAGGTCATCCGGGTCCGCACGGGCTCGACGCCCTTGCTCGGACGCCACGAGCGCGTCGCGGTCGAGGTCACCGAGGCGATCACGTTTCCCGGCTGATCAGCGCGTGAGCGGAAGTCCCGCCTGCACCCATTCGATGATCCCGCCGTCCACGTCGTGCACGGACTGGAATCCGAGGTCGGCCATGATGGGGATCGTCTGGCCGGACCGGTTGCCGGACCGGCAGTAGATGACGTACTCGGTGGCCGGATCGAGGTCGGCCAGCTGGTCGGCGAAGTCCGCTGCGTAGAAATCGATGTTGATGGCGTTCTCGAGGTGCCCCTCGGCGAACTCCTCAGGAGTTCTGACGTCGAGGACGACGACCGGCCGCTCGTCGATCATGGCCGCCGCGTCGCGCGGCGTGACGAGGTCGAGTCGTGGCTCCGTGGCCGTCGAGGCGCAGGAGGCGACCACCAGTCCGAGGCTGATCGTGAGCAGTATGAGTCGGCGCATGCCGGCAGAATACCATACCCCTGGGGGTATGTATATCAGGCGGTGAGACGGCGGGCCGTCGATGCGGCGCGATTCGACAGATCGCGCCACAGTTGCGCCGTGCCCGGATGCGCCGCCGCGAGCATGTCCCAACGCCTCGCCTCGGCCAGATAGTGCGCGATCAAACCGGACCGAGTGGCACGATCGCCGAGCCAGCCGCGATCCAAGGTCCGATAGACCAGGCGCGCATGGCGAACCCGGCTGAGGTCTCCGGCGAGCAAGACGCTTCCGCTCCACAGCGACATCAGGAAATCGTGCATCGGCGCATCCGGCTCGAGCGGGCCGAACCCGTCGAAGCCCGGGACGACCAGACCCTCGGACCCTGACAGGGCGGGGGCCGGGCGGAGCGCGTCCCCCAGCCCCAGGAGGCGCTCGGCGGTCGTGCGCGCCTCATCCCGACGGTCGACGTGCGACCGGGCTACCGCGAGCAACCAGGGCACCGCCCAGTGGAGCACGCGGTCGCCGACGAGGAACCGCCGCTCGGCGTAGGCGCGCGTGGCGATGTGGTACCGGCCCTCTGCCCAGGCCGAGGATTCGGCTTGGGCGAGTCCGGCGGCGAATCGGGTCAGATCCGAGAGGTCGAACCACCCCGGCTGGTAGCCCCAGGCCGCCATGCGCTTGCCGAGATCATCGGTCGGATCGAAGAAGCCGACTACGGATCGTTCGGTGGCGGGCAAGTCCGACCACACGGCAAAGTGGGCGTCCTCGGTCCAGCGGCGCGCGACCGCCATCCACTGGTCGGCCTCGGTGGCGGCACGGGCTGCGGCTGGGTTGGCGAGGTGGGTATCAGGCGCGGTATGCATCCAGCGTCGGCTTGATCGGTCGTGCGAGCCAGGTCGGTCGGCGGGTGCCGTCGGGACCTGGTCCCGGCTTGGTCAGTCCCAGCCAGTCGCGGTAGACCTGATAGCTCTTGTTCGTATCCACGACGACGTCACCGTAGCGGTCCTCGGGCGCCGCGGGCGTGATTGTCACGACCTGATGCCAGGCGTGCATGCCCGAGATCGGGTCGGGATGCGGAGGGAAGGCGAGATTCTGATGGACGCCGGCGTCACGCCACCAGATCCGCTCCGAATCGGGATCTTCCGAAGCGAAGGGGACAATGCCGTGCCGCTGCCGCAGCCTCCAGCGGCCCTCACCGAGTTCGTCGATGTCGACGAGCGCGGACGACCAGCGCTCGTTGCCGAGCGTCTCGTCGAGCCGCCACCGTCCGAGATGGTGGCTGGCGGCCACGACGCCCGGCCGGATGCCCTCGGTCCGCCAGGCGCGGATCACGAAGTACCCGGTGTCGGTGGTGATCCTGACCAGATCACCGGTGTCGAGGCCCATCGCCTCTGCATCGATCGGGTTGATCCACAGCGGATGCCCATGGCTGATCTCGTACAGATACTTGGCATTGCCGGACCGTGTGTGGATGAGCGTCGGCAGCCGGAAGATCGGCAACAGCACGCGTTGGCCCTTGGCCTGGTCGAGATCCCGCCAGTACACGTGGGTCTTCAGGTAGGTGGGTATGGATTCGTCGGGCCAACCCCACTCGTCCATCGTCTTCGACCACCACTCCAGCTTCTTGGTCGGCGATGCGAATCCGACCCGGGCATCGCCCTCGACCGAGATGCCTTTCACCTTGCCGTCGACGCGCACGAGGCCGTCGTGGCCGATCTCACCGCCGACCGGCCGCTCGTGCACCTCATAGATGTCGCGCTCGACTTCGACCGCTCCGTACTTCCGCATGTACTGCAGCGGCGTGAGGCCTTCGTCGGCCGCCTTCTCCGGCAGGCCCGGGACCGAATGATCGAACATCCATCCGTAGTACTCGTCGACGGAGATCGGGCGGTCGGGATCATTCGGCGATGCGAACCACTGCTTGATGCCGAGTGAGCCATCGGGGTCGACGCGCCATGACAGGTCTATCCAGAATTCGGTCTCTTCCCACACTTCGCCGGGATTGGCTTCATAGGTGCGGGAGAACGTCTTGCCTTCCCGCTCACCGGCCACGCGCAACACCGGTTGGCGGAAACCGAGCCACTGCCCGGCGTGGGTCTCATACGAGTGGGTGTCGTGGCGTTCCGACCCCACTCCCATGGGGATGACGTAGTCCGCGTACCAGGCGGTCTCCGACCAGGTCGGCGTCATGGCGATGTGCAGTCCCACCTTCGCTTCGTCGGTCAACACTTCGATCCACGAGAAACCGTCGGGGTTGGTCCACACCGGGTTGTACACGCGAGTGAAGTAGACGTCGACCTTGCCGCGGCCCTCCTTCAGGAAGTACGGCAACAGGTAGCTGAGTTCATGATGGGCGAACGGGTATTCGGCGGGCCACAGCATCTCGTTCCAGCGGCTGTGCGGTGGCGGCATGTTCCAGTGCTCGGGCTTGAACTTGTCCCACGCACTGGGCGACGTCCCGCCCACGGTTCCCACGGAACCGGTCAACACGTGCAAGAACCAGAGGCAACGAGCCACCTGCCAGCCACCGAGATTCCCCGAGCCGGCGGATCGCCAGGTGTGGGACGAGAACCGGGTGCCGGCCGCCGCGATGCCGTCGGCGACCTGGAAGATCTGATCGACGGCGATGCCCGACTCCTCGGCCGCCCACTCCGGCGTGTACTCGGCGTAGGTCTCAGCCAGCACCTCGACGAACTCGTCGAAGGACTGGGGTCGGTCCGGATACCGCTCTGCCATCGTCTGTTCCCAGTTGATCCATCGCCGCACGAACGGCCGGTTGATCTGGCCGCGATCGATGAGGAGCTTGGCGACCGCCAGCAACATCGCCGCCTCGGTCCCCGGCCAGACGGACATCCAGATGTCGGCCATCGACGCCGTATTCGACAAGCGAGGATCCACGACCGCCAGCTTCGCGCCGGACTGCTTGCCCTCCATGATGCGCTGGGCGTGCGGATTGAAGTAGTGGCCGGTCTCGAGATGCGACGAGAGCAACAGGATGAAGCGGGCGTTGGCGAAGTCGGCGGACGGGCGATCGTGGCCCATCCACATCGCGTAGCCGGTCCGCGCTCCCGACGAGCAGATATTGGTGTGCGAGTTGTGGCCGTCGACATCCCACGCCTTGAGCGTGCGGTCCATGAAGCCATCCTCCCCGGGGCGGCCGACGTGATACATGATCTCGTCATTCCGCCCTTCGGACAGGGCGATGCGCATCCGTCCGGCGATGTCGTCGAGCACCTCATCCCACGTCACGCGTTCCCACTGGCCCGACCCGCGCGGCCCGACGCGTCGCATCGGGTACAGGATGCGTTCGGGGTCGTACATCTGGTTGAGCGTCGCCGGGCCCTTGGCACAGTTTCGACCGCGCGAACCGGGATGGGCGGGGTTGCCCTCGAAGCGGCGCACCTCGCCGGACTGCTTGTCGATCACCGCCAGCAGTCCGCATGCCGACTCGCAGTTGAAGCAGGTGGTCGGGACATACCGCACCGAGTGCTTGACCTTTGTCGGCCAGGCTTTGGCGTCGTACTCCTCCCAGTCGTCCCAGCGATCGGGCGGTGGGAAGTCGGTCAGCTCCGATCCGGGGAGCAGCCGGGGGATGTCCGAATTGGTCGTCATCATCAGCCTTTCAGGACAGAGGTACCGACTGCCCGGCTTTCACCATGGCATCGTCTGCGAACCAGATTCCGGCCGAGACCGCCAGCCCGCCCAGGGCGGCGAGCGGCATCCCGCCGGCGCCGTTGAGTGCGAGCAGGCCGGAGATGGCCGGTGCGATGACCCCGAGACCGAGGCCTCCGATCCACCACTCGGTCCGGTAGGCACCGGCTGTCATGTGGTGGACGGCTTCAGCGATGTTGCGCGTGGGATGCCGGCTGACCAACTCCCCGACGGCGATGAGCCCGAGCGCCACCGCGCCACCGACCATCGACCACACGAAAGCCCGTTCCGCCGTCTCAGAGACCTCGA
This sequence comes from Acidimicrobiia bacterium, assembly GCA_041628225.1. Lineage (GTDB taxonomy): Bacteria > Actinomycetota > Acidimicrobiia > Spongiisociales > JAENVV01 > JBFKPQ01. The sequence goes on from JBFKPQ010000012.1 coordinate 21,942, forward strand.
ACACGAGGCTGCCGACGGCGGCCGCCCCGCCGCCGACGGCGAACGCGCCGGCGATCATGTGCCACAAGAGCATCGGGCTCTGCCACAGGTCTCGAGCTTCGGCCTGGCCGAAGAGGAACGCCGTGTAGCCGGCGAGCGCGAGCGCCAGGGGGACGCCGACCCACACGCAGACTCTTACGATGGTGTCGGCTCCCGCGACGCCGGCGAGGAACCACACGCCCATGAGGGCGGCGTAGGCCGACAGTACGTAGGCGCCTTTCACGAGCCACGATCCCGGGTTGCCCCGGGTGAGCAGGTAGTAGAAGCGATCCGGCCGTTTGAGATCCCACACGAGCAGGACGCCCGTCAGAGCCAAGAACAGCCCGGCCACGAGGGGCACGACCCAGCGGGAGAACGCATTGTCGACGCCGGCTCCCGCCAGGAGCGACATCGCCACCGCGAGGACCAGCCCCGCCGCAATCCCCTTGGTGAGGAAGTAGCTCGACACGCGCCAGCCCCACGGCATGGGATGGTCGGTGTTGTACACGACGCGGGGCGGCGCACCGTCGGCGCGCACCGTGGTCGGTCCGTGGGCCTCGGCGGTGGGGTCCACCGTGAGGAACGACCCGGCGTCGTCCCGCCAGATGCCACCGCCCTGGAATGCCGGCGTCGAGAGCGGATCGAGGTTCGCCTCGTCGGCTCCCAGGTAGAACAGGTTCGGCTTCGTGCCCTGCTCGACGGCGCGCTGGCTCGTCTTCTCGGTCTTCACGAGCCGGGCGATCTTGGTCGTCGGGTCGTCCAGGTCGCCCGCCACGATGGCCTGCTCCGGGCAGACGACCACACAGGCGGGCTCCAATCCGACTTCGACCCGGTGAGAGCAGTAATTGCACTTCTGGGCGGTGTGCTCCTGCGGGTCGATGTAGAGCGCATCGTACGGACACGCCTGCATGCACGACTTGCAGCCGATGCAGTTGTCGGTGTTGAAGTCCACGATGCCGTCAGCACGCTTGTAGAGCGCCCTCGTCGGACAGATCGTCACGCACGGTGCGTCGGTGCAGTGGTTGCACCGCATCACGGAGAAGAACCGCTTCGTGTCGGGCCACGAGCCCTTTTCCACGTACTTCACCCACGTGCGATTCACGCCGAGCGGGACGTCGTGTTCGGTCTTGCAGGCCACCGTGCAGGCATGACAGCCGATGCACTTGTGTTGGTCGATAACGAAGCCGTACTTCACGTTGCCTCACGCAACGATGGGAAAAGGGGCAAGAGGCCTCCTGAGAGTGTTCAGCTCTTGACGATCACGAAGTGGTGTTCACCGTTCTCCGTGAACTGCTCCTTCAGAGGATGGCCCATGTCCTTCGACCAGGCGGGGATATCGGAGAGAGCGCCGTTGTCGGTGGCGATCACTTCCAGCGATTGTCCGGAGGTGATCTCGGCGATGGCCTGGGCCACCTTGATCACCGGCATGGGGCACTGGAGCCCTCGTGCGTCTACGACCTTGTCTGCCATGGTTTGGTTCCTCCGATCAGATGAACAGGGAGATGGATGCTTCTTTCATGAGGCTGATTGCCGAACCGGCCCCCGCCGGGTCGTCGAGCCCATCGATCATGTCGTCGAGCGTCAGCCCCATCAGGTCCATGGTCATCTGACACGGCCACAGCTTCACGCCGAGCTGTTGAGAGAGCTCGAGGAGTTCCTGCACCGACGCCACCTTCTTCTCGTCGGCGAGGTCCTTCATGAACTTGGCACCGAGGCCGCCGAAGTTCATCGTGGAGAGCTGGAGGTGATCGGGCGATCCCTTCTTGAAGACCGACATCATCTTCTGGCGCCAGTCATCGCCCGTGATGCCTGTGTCCGACTTCTTGAGGATGCCGAGGCCCCAGAACGTGAAGAACACGGTCACGTCCATGCCGTAGGCCGCTCCGGTCGTCGCCAGGATCATCACGGGCCACGCCTTGTCGAGGTCACCCGACGCCGCGATCAAGACCATCTTCTCTTTGGTCGGCTTCTCTTCCTCGGCTGCGGCCTCGCCCGCAGTCGCCACGTCGCTGGTGGTCATGACTCCTCCTCAGTCCGCGCATGCATATATGCGAACATGCGAATCTTCGTCTGGCGATCCAGCGCTGTCAAGGGCGGCGACTTCTTTCACAAACCTCGACACCTGTGGCATAGTGGAAGCCATGCACCCGGCTGAACAAGAGCTCAATCAGCTGCACGCCAGCGTCTGCAAGGGTCTCGCCGACCCCAAGCGGCTGCTCATCATCGACGCGCTGCGCGACGGGGAGCAGTCGGTGTCCGACCTTTGTGACTATCTCGGGTTGCCCCAAGCCAACGTGAGTCAGCACCTGGCCGTCCTGCGCGAGAAGGGCCTGGTGACGGCCCGCAAGGATGCGCAAAAGGTGTTCTACTCCGTGTCGTCGCGCAAGATCATCCAGGCGATGGATCTGCTGCGCGAGGTCATGCACGAACAGATGCCGGCCGATCTGGCCTCCTGATCACCCGTACCGCTTGCACAATTGCACAAGCACCGGCACAATATGCGCGCATTCGCATGTTCGCAGATTGAGGAGTCGCCCGGATGACCGCGTCCATGACCACCGATGAGCTGGCTCGTCGTATCGAGGACCCCGCCGAGAACTTGTTCATCCTCGACGTCCGCGCCCCCGACGCGTTCGATCGATGGAAGATCGAGGGCAAGGTTCCGCTCGACAGCGTGAACGTCCCGTACTGGGCCGCCCTGGAAGACATCACGAAGATCTCCAGTCAGGTACCCGAGGACCAGGACGTCGTCGTGGTCTGCGCGCACGGAGGCTCGTCGGCGATGGTCGCCGACCTGCTCGCCCGCGACAATGTCGTCAATCTCGACGGCGGCATGGACGCCTGGGCCACGACGCTCGTACCGCGGGTGCTGTTGGACGACGGCACACACTTCGTCGTCCAGTTCGATCGCACCGCCAAGGCTTGCCTGTCGTATGCGGTCGGCGCCCGAGGGCACGAGATGGCCGTCATCGACCCGGCCGCCGACATGGCTCCCTACCTCGCTCTCGCCGAACAGATGGACGCCGAGATCACGCACTGCTTCGACACGCATCTGCACGCCGACCACATCTCCATCGCCCGAGACATTCGCGAGCGCACGGGCGCCACGTATCACATCGCCGAGGGCGACGCCGAGACGGCCGCGTTCCTCTACAAGCCGCTGGCAGACGGCGAGGTGTTCACGTTTGGCGACGTCGAACTCATCGTCCGGTCGGTCGCGACGCCCGGGCACACGCCGGGCTCCACCTCGCTCGAAGTGGCCGGCCGGTTCCTCATGACCGGCGACGCCGTCTTCGTGAGCGGAGTCGGACGACCAGACCTGGGCGGCGAAACCGATCCGTGGGCCCGCGACCTCTTCCACACCATCCACGACAAGCTGGCGCACCTCGACCACGACCTCGAGGTCTGTCCGGCGCACTACACGTCGCGTTCCGAGTCCCAGGACGACGGAACGCTCCGCCGCCGCCTGGGCGACCTCCTCGAGTTCGACCCGGTCGTCTCGATCGCCGATGAGGAAGCCTTCGTGTCCCACGTCGTCAGCCACCTCGGTGCGCCGCCCGCCATCTACAACGACATCCGCAAGGTGAACCTGGGCCGCATGACGCCCGACACGCAGCAGGCCAAGGAACTCGAGGTCGGCCGCAACGAGTGCGCCCTCACCAAGTAGTTTGTCGGTCTTGGACCGACCGATGACTCCATCCGCCCGGCGCGGCGCGGCAGCCGACCTGATTGCCGGTATCAGTGTGGCGCTGGTGCTGATCCCGCAATCGCTGGCGTATGCGGAGATCGCCGGCGTACCGGCCTATATCGGTCTGTTCGCGGCGGCACTCCCTCCCCTGGCCGCGGCGTTCCTGGCATCGTCGCCATACCTACAGACGGGCCCCGTGGCCATGACCTCGCTCCTGACGTTCGGCGCGTTGGCAGGTATGGCGCCCGTGGGAAGCGACGCTTACATCGGACTGGCGGCACTGCTGGCACTGATCGTCGGCATCGTTCGCATCGCGCTCGGATGGATGAAAGCCGGCGTGGTGTCGTACCTCATGTCGCAACCCGTGCTGCTGGGATTCACGACCGCGGCCACCGTCCTCATCGCGGCATCGCAGCTGCCCAAGGCGTTGGGCGTAGCGGACGGATCCGGCTCCTTGTTGGGAAACGCCTGGCGGGCGCTGATCGAGCCAAGCGCATGGCACGTCCCAGCCGTGACCCTGACCGCGCTGACCGTGGCGGTGGTGGTCGGCGGCAAGCGTCTCCATCCCCTCTTCCCCGGTGTGCTGGTGGCGGTCATCGCCGGCATCGTATGGTCGACGCTGGGCACCTATGACGGGTCTGTCGTGGGCGCCATCCCCGCCGGGATCCCGACGCCGTCGTTCGACTTTCCGTGGGGATCGGCAGTGGATCTCATCGTCCCCGGCATCATCATCGCGCTGGTCGGGTTCGCCGAACCTTCCGCCATCGCCCGAACGTACGCAACCCAAGACCGTACGTCGTGGAACCCGAACCGCGAGTTCGTGTCCCAGGGCGTTGCCAACCTGGCGTCCGCCATCTCCGGTGGATTCCCGGTCGGCGGCTCGTTCAGCCGCTCATCGATCAACAAGCAGGCGGGCGGACGGACCCGGTGGTCGGGGGCCGTGACCGGCGTGACCGTCCTCGCTTTTCTGCCGTTCGCCTTCGTGGTCGAGCCGTTGCCGGAGGCGGTACTCGGGGCGATCGTCATCGCCGGCGTATACCGACTCGTGCGGATCGCCACCATGGTCCGCCTGGCGCGCTACTCCCGCCTCCAGGCCGCCGTCGCCTGGAGCACCTTTGCGCTGACGCTGTTGCTGGCTCCCCGGATCGACCAAGCCGTCATCATCGGGATCTTGATCGGGGTGGCCGTCCACCTGTGGCGTGAGCTCAGCGTCGACATTCGCTCGTGGTCTGCCGAAGACAAGGTGCACCTGCAGCCGCGCGGCGTGTTGTACTTCGGGTCGGCCCCGGTCCTGGGCGACCGACTCAACCAGGAGTTGGCCACACACCCGGAAGCCACGACCCTGGTGGTCGAGCTGCAGCGCCTCGGACGAATCGACTACACGGGGGCGCTGGCCTTGAAACAGGCAGCCGATGACGCGACGGCCGCAGGATTGCAGGTCGTGGTTGCCGGTGTTCCGGCCCACTCGCGGCGTACCCTCACAAGGGTATGGGAAACCGAACTGCCCGAGGTGGCACTCGACGAGGTGCGACGACCGGAGTGACGTGCTCGGTGTGATCCTCGCCGGGGGCGCCTCGTCCCGCATGGGCCGTGACAAGGCCCTCGTCGAGGTGGCCGGCAAGTCCATGCTCGCATGGGTCGCCGACGCGCTGTCCGAGGTGGTCGATGAGGTGCTGGTGTCGGGAGTCGAACGGCCGGGTTTCGTGGCGATACCCGACGTCGGTGATCCGTTCCACGGTCCGCTCGCCGGCATCCGAGCGGTGGCCCTGGCCCGGCCTGAGCCGTTCTTGCTCGTCGCCGTCGATCAACCGTGGGTTCGCTCTGCAACGCTGCGCCACCTGGCCTCCCTCCTCGACGAGCGTCCCGTCGTTCCCACCGAGCACGGTGTCCGCCAGGTGCTCTGCGCGGCCTATCCGGGCGGGCTGGCGGACCTCGCCGGCCAAGAACTCCGCGCCGGAGGGTCGATCCAGTCGATGCTCGATGTGACGTCATTCGATGCGGTGTCCGACTGGGAACCGCTCGGCGAGGACGGCCGCAGTTGGTATTCGGCCGACTCGCGCCAAGCGCTGGACGAAGGGCTACGTCGCTACGGACCACCCGGCTGACAACGCAGCTCCGAGCCGCCAGCGACGACGGTCAGCCGCCGATGTAGCTCATCTCCACCTTGCGGAGACCTTCCGTCCGGCTCGAACGCAACTGCGAGTAGCGGTCGTCGCGCTTCTCCCAGACCGCCCGGATGGCCGCCTCTACCTCGTCGTCCGAGGCACCATCGCGCATGAGCGCCCGAAGATCGGTTCCGTAGGCCGCGAACAGGCACGTGTAGAGCGTCCCCTCGGCGGAGATGCGGGCTCGAGTGCAGGTTTGGCAGAACGGCTGCGTGACCGACGTGATCACCCCGATCTCGCCACCGCCGTCTCGATACCGCCACCGCGCCGCCACTTCGCCCTGGTAGTTCGGATCGACCGGCTCGAGCGGAAACCGTGCGTCGATCATTCGGACGATGTCGGCGCCGGGCACGACGTCGTCGAGCCGCCATCCGTTGGTCGTGCCGACGTCCATGAACTCGATGAACCGGACGATGTGGCCGGTGCCGCGGAAGTGCTCGGCCATGCCGACGACCGACTGCTCGTTCACCCCGCGCTTCACCACCATGTTGATCTTGATGGGCGTGAGGCCGGCGGCCGCCGCGGCATCGACCCCATCGAGGACGTCGGCGACCGGGAACCCCACGTCATTCATGGCCATGAAGACTTCGTCGTCCATCGAGTCGAGACTCACCGTCACCCGGTTGAGTCCGGCAGCGGCCAGCGAGTCCGCCTTTCGTGCCAGTAGGGCGCCGTTCGTCGTCAGGGTCAGGTCGTCGACTCCGTCGACGCGCGCCAGGTCCGCGATGAGAGCATCGAGGTCCTTGCGGAGCAGGGGCTCGCCCCCCGTGATGCGGACCTTCGAGACGCCGAACCGCACGAAGATCCTCACCAACCGCTCGATCTCTTCGAAACTCAGCAAGAGGTCGCGAGCCAGGAACTCGTAATCGCGGTTGAAGATCTCCTTCGGCATGCAGTAGCTGCAGCGGA
>JBFKPQ010000013.1:0-28535 GCA_041628225.1 Acidimicrobiia bacterium
CAGTTCACGGTCCCCGAGCCGTGGCTGTTCACCGGTGGTGACCTCGGTGGCGACGATACGCGCGACTCGGATGTCATCGACATCGTCGGTGCGACAGGCGCCAGCGGTGCTTTGCAGTCCGGCCCGGCGGTCGGAAGGACGGCGATGTTCACGTTGGGTGAAGGCGAGATCAACATGACGATCGACGCCGGCGTCTTCCAGACGGTGGTGCTGCCGACGCCGCCGGTGACGCCCGATACGCCGACGCCCCCGACCACGCCGGACACGCCGACGCCGCCGGAGGACACGAAGGTCCTGGCGGCCCAGACCGAGCTGCCGAACACGGGCCTCGACAACCAGACGCTCGCCATCATCGCCCTGGCGTTGATCGCCGGCGGGTGGCTGCTCGTGAACTCGATCGCTCGTGAGGACGAGGATCTGATCACGACCGGATGGTCGGAGCGGATCTGAGCGAATCCCGACAGACGACGGTGGACCCCGGAGTATCCTCCGGGGTCCACTCGCGCTTGGGAGAGTTGTGAAGCCGACGTACGATCCACACGCTGTCGAGGCCGATTGGTATCGCCGCTGGGAAGACGCCGGCGTCTTCCGCCCCGAGATCAATCCGGACGGCGAGCCGTACTGCATGGTCATCCCGCCGCCGAATGTGACGGGATCGTTGCACATGGGCCATGCGCTGAACCACGCCTTCTACGACATGATCGTGCGCCGCAAGCGCATGCAGGGCTTCGCGGCGGTCTGGGTTCCCGGTACCGACCACGCCGGAATCGCCACGCAGAACGTCGTCGAGAAGCAGCTCGCCATCGAAGGCCTGACTCGCTACGACCTGGGTCGCGAGCGATTCATCGAGCAGGTCTGGGAATGGAAACGCCAATACGGGAACCGGATCAGTGAGCAGATGCGCAAACTCGGGGACAGCTGCGATTGGACTCGCGAGCGGTTCACGATGGATGACGGACTCTCGGCCGCGGTCCGCGAGGTCTTCGTACGTCTCTATGCCGAAGACCTCGTCTACCGCGGCAACCGGATCATCAATTGGTGTCCGCGGTGTGAGACGGCTCTCGCCGAGATCGAGGTGGAATACGAGGACGATCCGGGCGAACTCGTCCACATCACCTACCCGTTCACCGACGGTCCCGGCGGCGTGACGGTCGCCACCACCCGCGCGGAGACGATGCTGGGTGACACCGGAGTCGCCGTGCACCCGGACGACGATCGATACGCGGCCCATATCGGCCGTACGGTCCGGCTTCCCCTCGTGGGCCGGGACATCCCGATCGTGGCGGACGACGCCGTCGACCCGGAGTTCGGGACCGGTGCCGTCAAGGTGACCCCGGCGCACGATCCAACGGACTTCGAGATCGGCGAGCGCCACGGCCTCGAACCGGTGGTCATCTTCGACCGCCAGGCCGTCGTGACCGCCGCCGGAGGCCGGTTCGAAGGCATGGACCGCTTCTCGGCCCGCGCCGCCGTGAAGGAAGCGCTCGCCGCCGACGGGGTGCTGGGCGACGTCGAGGAGCGCACCCATGCCGTCGGACACTGCTATCGCTGTTCGACGGTCATCGAACCGTTGCTGTCGCTGCAGTGGTTCGTCCGGGTCGGGCCGCTCGCCGAGCCTGCCATCGAGGCAGTCCGGGCCGGCGACTCCCGGTTCGTCCCGCAGCGTTGGGAGAACAGCTACTTCCATTGGATGGAAAACCTGCGGGATTGGTGCATCAGCCGGCAGATCTGGTGGGGGCATCGCATCCCGGCCTGGTACTGCCCCGACGGACATGTCACCGTTGCGCGCCAGGATCCGTCGGCATGCGGCGATTGCGGATCGACGGGGATCACCCAGGATGAAGATGTGCTCGACACGTGGTTTTCGTCGGCCCTCTGGCCGTTCTCGACGCTCGGCTGGCCGGATACCACCGCCGATCTCGACCGGTTCTATCCGAACGCCGTTCTGATCACCGGCTTCGACATCATCTATTTCTGGGTGGCTCGCATGATGAAGATGGGGCTGCACTTCCTCGACGAGGTGCCGTTTCCGGACATCGTCATCCATGGCTTGGTTCGCGACGCCGAAGGCCGCAAGATGTCGAAGTCGATCGGCAACGCACTCGATCCGCTCGACGTGATCGCCGAGCACGGCGCGGACGCGTTGCGGTTGGCGCTCCTGCAGGCGGCCTCGCCCGGCCAAGACGTTCCGCTCGACATGGAATGGATCGTGGCCGCCCGCAAGTTCGGCAACAAGCTCTGGAACGGGATCCGGTTCGCGCTCGGCAATCTGGACGGAAGGGCTCCGGCCGCCGGGGAGTACCCGGACGTCGCGCACCCTGTCAACCGATGGGTGCTGGCCCGCCTCGCCGAGGTGGTGGAGCGGTACGACCGATTGTGCGACGAATACCGGTTCTCCGACGCCCTCGGCCTCCTCTATCAGTTCACCTGGTCGGAGGTCTTCGACTGGTACGTCGAGATGGCGAAGCCGCTGCTGGGCGACGAGGCCACCCGGGCCGAGACGCAATCGACACTGGGTGCGGTGCTCCGCGACGTCTTGGCGCTGTTCCATCCGGCCATGCCGTTCATCACCGAAGAGCTGTGGGAGTCCCTCGTCGGGGAGGGTTTCGTGGCGACGGCCGACTGGCCGACGCCGCCTGACGTGTCGAGTCCCGACCACGTGGCCACGTTCATGGATCTGGTCACCGCGATCCGACGGTTTCGATCGGGGCACGGTCTGTCACCCAAAGAGTCGTTCGAGGTCGAGGTCCTCGATCCGGAGGGGGTCATCGAGCCATGGTGGGCGGAGCAACTGGATGCGCTCGCCTCCGCGAAGCTCGCGCCCATCGGCGAGGCGCGGGGAGCCGGGTACACCCGGCTCGTAGCCGGACCGGTCCAGGGGTTCATCTCGCTCGAGGGCCTCATCGACATCGAGGCGGAGGTGGCCCGCATCCAGAAGGCCATCTCCGGGATCGACGGCGATCTGGCCAAAGCCGACCGCAAGCTCGCCAATCCCGCCTACCGTGAGAAGGCGCCTGCGGAGGTCGTTGCCAAGGAAGAAGCGAAGGCTGCCGATCTGCGCGCCCGGCGCGACAAACTGACCGCCCAGCTCGCCGAGTTGGGCTCCTGAGGAGCCGGACCACGAACTACGCGGAAGCCGTCGCCTACCTCGATGCCCACATCGGGGAGGGAATTCGCCCGGGTCTCACGCGCACGGCCGGGGTGCTGGAGATGATGGGCGACCCGCAGGCGGCCTATCCCGTCATCCTCGTGGCAGGCAGCAACGGGAAGACCTCGACCACGCGCATGATCAGCGCGCTTCTCACGGCACATGGGCTCCGTGTCGGATCCTTCACCTCTCCGCACCTGGAGGTGGTCGAGGAACGCCTCGCCCTCGACAACGAGTACGCCTCGCAGGAGGATTTTGCCCAGGCCGTCGCCGATATCGAGCCGTTCGTGGCGCTCTACGAGGAGCGTCATGGGACCCGCCTCACCTACTTCGAGCTGACGACCGTACTCGCCTACGCCTTCTGCGCCGCTCACGCAGTCGACGCGGCGGTGATCGAGGTGGGAATGGGTGGCCGCCTCGACGCCACCAACGTTGCCGAGGCGACCGTGGCCGTACTCACCGGGGTCTCGATGGAGCACGCCGAAATCCTCGGTGACTCGCTGTCGCTCATCGCCGCGGAGAAGGTGGCAATCGCCGAGCCGGGAGGCATCCTCGTGAGCGGGCCGCTACCGGACGAGGCCGCGTCGGTCGTCGCCGATCACATCAGGGCACACGATGTCGAGTGGCATCGGCTGGACGCCGAGTTCTCCGTCCAGCACGCCATTCCGGCGGTCGGCGGATGGGCCACGACGATCGAGGGCACGCACGCCACGTACGACGGGCTGTACGTGGCTCTGCACGGCCGCCACCAGGTGAGCAACCTCGCGGTGGCCGTAGCCGCGACCGAAGCGCTCTTCGGGAGGGCTCTCGACCCGTCGGCCGTGCAGGCTGGCGCGGCGGCCGTCACGGTGCCTGGCCGGCTCGAAGCGCTCGGAATCGACCCCCTGGTGGTGGTCGACGGAGGTCACAACCCAGAGGGTGTGGCGGTGGCAGCCGACGGCCTCGCCGATGCCTTTGGCGAGCGAGGTTGGACGGTCGTGCTCGGGAGCATGCAGGACAAGGACCTGGTGGGGATCGTCGCCGGTCTCGCCGACATCGCCGAGCGGGTGGTGACGACCGCGGTCGACCATCCGCGCGCAGCCGAGCCGCAAGCCCTGGCGGATGTGGCACGCCGGCATCTCTCCGTTCCCGTCGAGGTGGGTGGCACGGTTGCGGCCGCGCTCGAGATGGCGCGGCGCCTGGCCACCGACGACGGCGCCGTGTTGGTGATCGGCTCGCTGTACCTGGCGGGGGAGGCTCGCCGCCATCTGCGCGGCGAGGGGCGCCCCCACTAGGCTCCTCGCCACCCCAGGACAGGACGACATGGCAATCGAACACACTTTCATCATGGTCAAGCCGGACGGCGTGGCCCGCGGTCTCGTCGGAGAGGTCGTCGGACGCTTCGAGCGCAAAGGTCTGCGGCTCGAGAACATCCGGTCGCTCACGATTCCAACCGAGATGGCGGAACGGCACTACTCCGAACACGTCGAGCGGCCGTTCTTCAGAGACCTGGTCGACTTCATCACCTCGGGTCCCGTCGTGGCCATGGAGTGGTCCGGCGAATCCGCCATTTCGGTGGGTCGGACGCTCATGGGGTCGACCAACCCCGCCGAGGCGGCTCCGGGGACCATTCGCGGCGACTTCGGCCTCGAGATCTCGCACAACATCGTGCACGGGTCCGACGGCCCCGAAAGCGCCGTGCGCGAGCTCGGCATCTTCTTCGACTGACGCTCGCCATCCGGCTGCGACTATGCTGCCGGTACTCGATCGAGGTAGCCCGCATGGCTGAGACCCTGTTTGCGTTCGCAGGTCAGGACATGGCCATCGACCTTGGCACGGCCAACACCCTGGTGTACGTCAGGGGAACGGGCATCGTGCTGAACGAACCGTCGGTGGTGGCCATAAACACCCAGAATCAACGCGCCCTGGCCGTCGGCATGGAGGCCAAGCGCATGATCGGCCGCACGCCGTCGCACATCCGCGCGATTCGGCCTCTGCGGGACGGAGTCATCGCCGACTTCGACATCACCGAGAAGATGTTGCGGTACTTCATCCAGAAGGTCCACCGCCGCAAGTGGGCTCGTCCGAGGATCGTGATCTGCGTACCGTCCGGCATCACCCCGGTCGAGCGCCGGGCCGTGGAGGAAGCCGCCTATCACGCCGGTGCCCGCCGCGCCTATACCATCGAAGAGCCCATGGCGGCCGCGATCGGGTCGGGGCTACCGATCCACGAACCGGCTGGGTCGATGGTCGTCGATGTCGGCGGTGGGACGACCGAGGTGGCCGTCATCTCCTTGGGTGGCATCGTGGTGTCGCGCTCCATCAGAGTGGGAGGTGACGAGCTCGATGAAGCCGTCATCGAGTGGGTCAAGAAGGAGTACAACCTGTTGCTGGGTGAGCGCACCGCCGAGCAGCTCAAAATGGCCATCGGCTCTGCGTACCCCTACGCAGACGAACCGTCGGCCGAGGTGCGCGGGCGTGATCTGGTCACCGGCTTGCCAAAGACCGTGGTGCTGTCGTCACCGGAGATCCGCGAAGCGATCGAAGAACCGGTCGCGGCCATCGTCGACGCCGTCAAATATACGCTCGACAAGACCCCTCCCGAACTCGCCGCCGACATCATGGAGCGAGGCATCGTCATCACCGGTGGTGGCGCACTCCTTCGTGGTCTCGACGAACGTCTCGCCTACGAGACCGGCATGCCGATGGTGACTGCCGAGCGGCCGCTGCAATCGGTGGTGCTCGGATCCGGCAAGTGTCTCGAGGAGTTCGAAGTCCTCCAGGGGGTCTTGGTGTCGTCGAGCCGGGCCTGACGCCTTGGTACCCGACCGACGAGCCGGCAACCCGACCGTGGTCCTCATCGTGTTGGTGCTGGCCTCGTTCGTTCTGATGACCTTCGACATCCGCAGTCAGGGAGACGGACTGACCTCGACGTTCCGGACGGGTGCCCAGGCACTCGCCGCTCCGCTCCAGGATGCCACCCGGGTGATCACCGACCCGGTCGTCGACCTCCTCGACGGCATGGCCAACGTGACGACCCTGCGAGCCGAGAACGAGCGTCTGCGTGGCGAGGTCGAAACCTTGCGGGCCAACGCCGCCGAGGCGTCTGAGCTGCGGTCTGAGAACGAGTTGCTGCGCACCTTCTTGAACCTGCCGGGCAGCGAGATCCCCTTCATCGTCGCCGAGGTCCGCAGTGGTGGCGGGCCGCTCGATACGGGCTTCACGATCAACCAGGGTCAGGACGCGGGCGTCGTGCTGGGCAATCCGGTCGTCGATGAGAACGATGTCCTGATCGGCATCGTGCGGGAGGTGTTCCCGGCTTCGGCGATCGTCGTGCCCGTCATCGGCCCGACCTTCGGGGTCGAGGTCGTGTCGGCCGCGGGCGATCTCGGAGTCGTGCAGGGATTGGGTTCCACCGAGCGTCTCGCGCTCCTGGCGCTCGGACCCGAGGCGGGTCTCCGGGCCGGAGAGATCCTGAAGACCAGTGGACGTGATGCCGGCATTCCTGCCGGCCTGCTCGTGGCCGAGGTGCTCGCCGACGTGGAGCCGTCGAATGGTCAGATCGACACGACCGAGGTCGCCCCTCTCGCCGACCCGACCTTCGCCCGGTTCGTGGTCGTGCTCCAATACTCCGCCGCCCCGGTCGTCGCCGAACCCGTCGATGACGGCACTTCGACGTCGACGACGCTGGGGGAAACCCCATGAGATCGAGAGCGATCGCCTGGGCTCTGCTGTTCATGGTGGTGGCCGTCGTCCTGCAGACCACTCTCTTTGCTCGGCTCGCCCCGTTTCGCATCCTGCCGGACGTCGTGCTCCTCGTCGTGATCTTGTCGGCCCGATGGCTCTATCCCGACCCGGCGCTCTTGCTCGGATTCACCGCGGGCGTGGCGGTCGATCTACTCGGTACCACGCCGCTCGGATTGCGAGCGTTGATCCTCACGCTCGTGGCCTATGCAGCGACCCGAAGAACAGAACCCGAGGCGACTCCGTTCGCGATGGCCCTCTCGACGGCTCTGCTGTCGCTCCTGGGTGTCGTGTTGTTTGCGGTACTCGGTACGCTGTTCGGGCAGGGAAGCCTCGCCGAGGGAAATGTCGTGCGAACGGTCTTGCTCGTTCCGATCTTCAACGGGTTTCTGGCCCTCTTCGTCGGGCCACTCATGCGCAGGGTCATGATGCCGGCCACGTCGGGTGTGCTCCTGTGAAACTCGAAGTACGCCTCGCCGCACTGGCCGTCGCCTTTGCCCTGTTGTTTGCGGCGCTCCTGACGCGGCTGTGGTTCGTGCAGATCGCCGAGGGTCCCAGCCACGCCGACCAGGCCGATGTCCTGCAGACGCGCCTCGTGCCCATCGAGTCGGCGCGCGGCGACATCCTCGATTCCCGCGGCGAGATCGTGGCAACGTCGGTGCGCGTACCGGCCGTGGTGGTGAACCGGCAGCGGATTCCCTCCGAGATCGAGGAAGCGGTCATCCAAGAGCTCGCCGGTGTCCTCGAGGAGTCGCCTGGGATCATCGCCGAACGATTCGCCGAGGCCGGATCCGGCAGTCGATTCGTCCTCGACGAAGTCGACCGCGACAAGGCCCACTTCATCCTCACGCATCAAGACCGCTTCGTCGGCGTGACGATCGAGACGGTCCCTCGCCGGGTCTATCCCTATGGTGAAACCCTCGCCCACGTGCTCGGTCATGTCGGTGCGGTATCGCAGGCGGATCTCGACGCGGAGCCGGACCTGGACCCGAACGGCACGGTCGGCAAGCTCGGCATCGAACGGATCTACGACACCCAGCTTCGAGGTGAGCCTGGCACACGCTTCTTTCAGACGAATGCGAACGGTTCGGTGGTCGGCGAGATCGGTGAGGTTGCCGCGGCGCAGGGCGATGTGATTCGACTCACCATCGACCTCGCCACCCAAGCTGTCACCGAGCAAGCGCTCGCCGAAGCGATGGACTTCTCGCGAGCCACCGTCGACGATGCCGATCCCCAACATGGCGCCGTCGTGGTGCTCGACCTCGTGACCGGAGACATCGTGTCGATGGCCAGCTACCCGAGCTTCGACCCATCGGTGTTCGTGCTCGGCCTCTCCCAGACCGAATACGAGGCACTGCGCGACAACCAGGCCTTCAACAATCTCGCCATCCAGGGTCTCTATCCCCCCGGATCCACGATGAAGGGCATCACCTACGCCACCGCCGTCGAGGAGGGTCTCTACCCGACGCGCGCCCACGAGCACACTCCCGAGGGATCACTCGAATGCACGGGACTGCTGCAGGCCAACGACTTGGAAGAGACGTCCCAAAAGCGTTTCACCGACCCGGGTCATGGCATCGTCGACCTACATGTGGCGCTCGGAGCTTCGTGCAACATCTACTTCTGGGAGGTTGCCCTCGCCATCTGGAATGAGCACAAGGGCACCGACCGCGAGAACATCCTGCAGCGCTACGCCCGGGCGCTCGGACTCGATGAACCAACCGGTATCGATCTCCCCGGCGAAGCCGGTGGCGTGGTGCCCGATCGGGCGCTGTTCGAGGAGTGGGTCGAGGAGGCGCCGGCCCGGCTGCACCCGTCTCGCATCGACCCGGGGCCCCTATGGGTCGGTGGCGACCTCATGAACGTTGCCATCGGGCAGGGCGAGACCCTGGCGACGCCGCTCCAGATGGCGGTCGCCTATGCCGCGATGGTCAATGGGGGTACGGTCTGGCAACCCCGCGTCGTCGATGCCATCGAACGCCCCGACGGCACCATCGTCCAGGACGTGGCACCGACGGCAGCCAACCAGATCGAGTGGAGCGAAGCGTTGCAGGGCATTTTGCTCGACGACCTCTGGCGGACCGTGAATGCCGAGTATGGAACGGCCTACCGGGCGTTCCGACCCATGGACCAGGCGAGCCGGGTGGGAGGAAAGACCGGGACCGCTACCAAGTCTGGTGCGCTCGACACGGCATGGTTCGTCGGCGTGGCGCCGCTCGACGCGCCGCGTTACGTGGTCGCGGTCGTCATCGAAGAAGGCGGCGGCGGCGGTTCGATCGCGGCACCCGTCGCCCGGATGATCTATCAGCACCTCCTCGGAGAGCCGGTCGATCCGATCTGGTTGGGCTCATGACGATTCTCTCTCCGACCGCGCCGACCGCCGAGAGTGAAGGCAAGACCCGCGGCGCTCCCGACATCGTGCTCATCGTGGCCATGCTGGCGCTCATGGCCCTCGGCGTGCTCATGGTGTACTCGGCGAGCCGCGATGCACAGCTTCTGTTGACCGGTGACGAGAGCCGGCTCATGACGCGGCAGATCTACTTCGTGCTCGCCTCGGTCGTGGCGTTCGGCGTCCTCTCGATCATCGACTATCGGGAGTTCCAGCATTACTCGCCGCTCGTGTACGCAGGCACCATCCTCCTACTGGTGGCGGTGTTCTTCCAACCCGCCCGCTCGGGTGCCAGCCGATGGATCATCCTCCCCGGAGGTTTCCAACTCCAGCCGTCCGAGTTCGCCAAGGTGGCCGTGATCCTGTTGCTCGCGGCCGTGCTCGCTCGCTCCGACGCCGAGAAGCTTCCGTGGCGGGTGCTCGCCCAGACCCTGGCGGTGCTGGCGATCCCGGCGATGCTCGTGGTCGTCCAACCCGACTTGGGCACATCGCTCGTATTCGGCTTCCTCGTGCTCGTCATCCTCTTCGCAGGCGACGCCACCTACCGGCAGCTCTCCGTACTCGCCGCGCTCACCATCTCCGGGGTGTGGGCGATCTTCAGGCTCGATCTGTTGCAGGACTATCAGAAGGCTCGCTTGACGAGCTTTCTCGATCCGGCCTCCGACCCGACGGGGACCGCCTACAACCAGCTCAATTCGGTGACGACCATCGGGTCCGGCCAGCTCTTCGGCAAGGGGTACCTCAACGGAGCGCTGACGCAACGGGCGTTCGTGCCGGAACAGGAGACCGACTTCATCTTCACCGCCGTGGGAGAGCAACTCGGGTTCGTCGGAGGCGCGCTCGTGTTGGGAGCCTTCGCGGTCATCATCCTTCGTCTCCTGCGGATCGCCTCGGCGTCGCGCGACCGGTTCGGCAGCCTCGTGGCGGTCGGTGTCGCCGGCCTGTTCGTCTTCCATGTCTTCGTGAACGTGGGGATGACGGTCGGAATCATGCCCGTCACCGGACTCCCGCTACCGTTCATGAGCCATGGCGGATCATCGATGCTGGCGATGGCGTCCGCGCTGGGTGTGGCGCATTCGATCTGGCTGCGTCGGTCGAAGGTGCCGGGTCCGAAGTACTAGGGGAGTGGCGGATGGAACGACGGGGTGAGCGAGGTTGGATCGAGGTCGTCTGCGGTCCGATGTTCTCCGGCAAGAGCGAAGAGCTGATCCGGCGGGTCACGCGATCGGTTCTCGCGCGTATTCCGGTGCAGGCGTTCAAGCCGGTCATCGACGATCGCTACGCCACCGACGAGGTCGTCTCGCATTCCAAGCTGAGCGTCGCCGCCAAACCGGTGAGTGACTCCCAGCAGCTCTTGCGTTCGATCGAGGACGCCACGATCGTGGTGGGCATCGACGAGGCGCAGTTCTTCGATCACGATCTGATCAAGGTGTGCGAGGCGCTCGCCAGATCGGGCAAACAGGTGATCGTCGCCGGCCTGGACCTCGACTATCTGGGGCGGCCGTTCGCGCCGATCCCGGAGCTCGCCGCCCGGTCCGAGTACGTGACCAAGATGCTCGCGGTCTGTCATCGGTGCGGGGCACCGGCGGCGTTCACGCAACGGATCGTCGAATCGTCCGAGCTAGTGGTGCTCGGCGCCACGGATGCGTACGAGGCTCGGTGCCGTCTCTGTTTCGACCCTCATGAGGCGCTCCAACCTCGACTGGACATGTGATTTCGGGTTGCAGGGTGCTAACCTCCGGCGTGGCCACACCTCACCTCGTGGCCGACCCGAGCCGAGAGTTCTGTGTGACGCACACACCTACAAGCCCATCATTGCGTGGGAGCTCGGTGACCACTTCATGTCAGGTTTCATGTCAGAGCGCGGCGGCCGCCAGCCGCCCATCGGTCACCGCAGGTGTGTTCACACCACAGGCCAGGCTCGTCTAACTGCAAAAAACCGGGACGTCCCGGACGTTGACGAGGAGTGAAGATGGCGTTGTTCCGCCGCAAGGCTGAGGTCGTTCGACGCGGTACCGGCGATGCCCCGCGTGAAGAGCGGAAAGTGAAACGGTTCGGCAAGTCGACCGTCGAGGTTCGCCGCGTGATCGAACCGGAGCCGGCACCGCAGACGAAGCAGCCGAAGCCGAAGAAACCGCAAGGTGGCCAAGGCCGTCCGAAAGGGGGCGGTGGTCGGAACCAGCAACGTGGGGGATCGAGGTCCCGCAACGGTGCTCCGACGAGGACCCGTCCTCGCCAGGAAGAGATCATCCTGCCGCCGGAGACGGCGCGCAAGCAGATGCTGGTCCGTGTGCTGCCGCATCAGACGCAGGTCGTCGTGCTCGAGGGCCCGACGCTGGTCGAGCACTACGTAGCTCGAGAAGACGCCGCCTCGCTGGCACAGAACGTCTATCTGGCCGTGGCCAAGAACGTCCTGCCGGGCATGGAGGCCGCGTTCTTGGACTTCGGCGAACCCAAGAACGGCGTGCTGTATGCGGGCGATGTGAAGGTGGACCGTGCCACCCACGGTCGCAACCCGCGCATCGAGAGCGTGCTCAAACCGGGAGATCGTGTTCTGGTGCAGGTTGTCAAGGACGCCATGGGCCAGAAGGGAGCGCGCCTGACGGGCCAGATTTCGCTCCCCGGACGGTATCTCGTGCTCCAGCCCGACTCCGATGCCCAAGGGATCTCTCGGCGCCTGCCCGATGACGAACGCAAGCGACTCCGGGACATCATCAACGAGGTCAAGCCACCCGGATATGGGGTCATCGTGCGGACGGCGGCGGCGGCGGCCTCGAAGGAGGAGCTGGCCGACGACATCGAACGGCTGGTCGAATCGTGGACGAAGATCCAGGCCGAAGCCGAGCGTGGCGAGGCGCCGCGCCTGATCTATCAGGAGCCCGAGCTACTGATCCGCGTGATCCGAGAGCATTTCACGTCCGACTTCCGACGGCTGATGATCGACGACAAGGCCGCCATGGACCGCGTCGTCGCCTACCTCCAAGAAACCGCCCCCGATCTCGTGTCGAAGGTCCATCACTACGAGGACGAACTCGGGCTCTTCGAACGCTTTCATGTCGAGGACCAACTGCGCAAGGCGCTGGACCGTCGGGTGTGGCTGAAGTCCGGCGGTCACCTGGTGATCGATCGGACCGAGGCGCTCACGGTGATCGACGTCAACACCGGCAAGTTCGTCGGCAGCTCCAACCTCGAAGACACGGTGCTGCAGAACAACCTGGAAGCCGCCGAGGAGATCTGCCGGCAGCTGCGGCTGCGCGACATCGGCGGGATCATCGTCATGGACTTCATCGACATGGAATCGGAGAAGAACCAGCGGACGCTCATCCGCAAGCTGAAGGAAGAGCTCGCCAAGGACAAGACGCGCACCCAGGTGTTCGATGTCTCGCATCTCGGCCTCGTCGAGATGACGCGCAAGAACGTCTCGCGCGGACTTCTCGAGAACTTCTCCGAACCCTGCTCGCACTGCGACGGGCGTGGCGTGCTGCTCAACGAAGAGGCTGCCACCCAGGGCATTCCGTACGAAGACCAGGCCGTATCCGACGCGGAGTGACGCCTTTGGCTTTTCGGCGCGATTCGGTAGAGTGAGGGAGTTCCCGACGGCAGGTTCCCGCCGACGCCGCGCCGGAACCACCCCCGAGGTCAAGGAACGGTCATGTACGCAATCATCAGCACCGGCGGCAAGCAGACGCAGGTACGCACCGGCGACGTCATCGACGTCGAGCGTTTGAAAGGCGGCTCGGACGAGATCACCTTCACGCCGATCCTCGTCGTCGACACCGACGGTGCCGCCGTTACGGATGCGGCCTCCCTCGCAGCCTCCACGGTCACGGCACGCGTCGTCGGAGAGACCAAGGGTCCCAAGATCGATATCTTCAAGTACAAGAACAAGACCGGCTATCGCCGCCGGATGGGACACCGTCAGGTGTACACCCGTCTCGAGGTGACCGACATCGCCGTGTCGAAGGCGGCGGCGTCCGCCGACGAGGCCGCATCGGCCGAGGAGGAGTGACATGTCCAAGACCAAAGCCGGAGGCTCGACCAAGAACGGCCGCGACTCGCACGCGAAACGACTCGGCCCCAAGGTGTTCGACGGACAGCAGATCAATGCCGGTGCGGTGATCGTCCGCCAGCGTGGCACGCGCATCCACCCGGGCGAAAACGTCGGTCGCGGCTCGGACGACACCCTGTTCGCCATGACCGCCGGGGTGGTCAAGTACGGCGAGCGCAACGGACGCCGACTGGTCAACGTCCTCCCCGAGTAAGGGGCCAGACCGAGGGCTCGACGGATGTTCGTCGATCAGGTCAACGTCAACCTCCGCGCCGGCAACGGTGGTGCGGGGGTTGTCTCGTTTGTGCGCCAGAAGGGTCGGCCACGCGGCAAGCCCAACGGCGGGTCGGGTGGGTCGGGTGGTGACTGCATCATCGAGGCCGACGCGCACATGGCCACGCTCCTCGAGTACCGGCGTCACCCCCACCATGCGGCCGGGAACGGGACGCATGGGCAAGGCGATGTTCGCCACGGCCGCCGCGGCCAGGACCTGGTGCTGTCGGTGCCGCCGGGGACCACGGTGTATGACGCAGATGGGACGATGCTGGCCGATCTGGTGAAACCGGGCCAGAGGGTCGTCGTCGTGCAAGGTGGCCGCGGCGGAGCCGGCAATCACGCCCTGGCGGGTCCCGCCAACCGGGCACCGACGTTCGCCGAGCAAGGAGAGTACGGCGAGTCGGCATGGATCACCCTCGAGTTGAAGCTGATCGCCGATGCCGCCCTCATCGGCTTTCCGAACGCAGGCAAGAGCACGCTGATCGCCAACGTGTCGGCCGCCCGACCGAAGATCGCCGACTATCCGTTCACGACACTCGAACCCAACCTCGGCGTCGTGACCGTCGACGACCACGAGTTCGTCCTCGCCGACATTCCGGGGCTCATCGAAGGAGCCGCCGAGGGCCGAGGACTGGGCCACGAGTTCCTCCGGCACACCGAGCGGGCCAGTGTCCTCGTCGTGCTGCTCGATCCGTCGCCGCTCCAGGAGTCGTCGGTCGTCGACCAGTACCGCATTCTCCTCGGCGAACTCGGCGCGCACCGTCCCGATCTCGTGACCCGCCCGCGCCTCGTGGCGGTCAACAAGATCGACACGGCTCCTGACGTCGATCTCGGCGCCTTGGCAGCCGAACTCGCCGAGCCGCAGGTGTTCGGGGTGTCGGCGGTGACCGGTGCCGGAGTCGACGCCTTGATGCGGTCCGTGGCCCGCGTCGTGGGGGATGTTCAGCGCGAAGCTCCAGACCGTGAGGGTTACATCCTGCACCGCCCGGTCACGCCCGGTTTCCGCGTGCACCACGACGGTGCCATGTGGGTGGTCGAGGGCAAAGCGGTCGCGAGGGCTGTGGCGTTGGACGATCTGACCGGACGGTCGGCGGCTGCGTTCGCAGCGCGTAGATTGTCACGGCTGGGTGTCGACGACGCCCTGCGGTCGGCCGGAGCGCGGCCTGGCGACGACGTGAGGATCGGGGATCTCGTGTTCGAATACAGCGACGAGGAAGAGTGATGCGGACGGTTCCCGAACCGGGATGTCGGGTCGTCGTGAAGATCGGCTCATCGAGCCTCACCTTCCCAGGAGGCGGCATCGACGAATCCGCGCTGCGCACGGCCGCGGCGGGCGTCACCGCGTCGTGGGCGGCCGGACATCCGACCGTGCTCGTGACGTCGGCAGCCGTCGCGGCCGGTCTACCGGTCCTGGGTATGCAGGAGCGGCCCGGCGACCTCCCGCGGCTCCAGGTGGCGGCTGCCGTCGGCCAGGTGTGGCTCATCGAGCACTATTCGGCTGCGTTCGCAGAACTCGGGCGCACCGCCGGTCAGGTGCTGTTGACCAAGGACGTTCTCGCCAACCGAGAGCAATACCTCCACTCGCGAGCGGCTCTGGGGGCAATGCTCGATCTCGGCATCGTGCCGGTGGTCAACGAGAACGACACGGTCGTGGTCGACGAGCTGAGACTCGGCGACAACGACCGGTTGGCGGCGATCGTCTCCCACCTCGCCGGTGCCGGACTGCTCATCTTGCTGACCGACACCCACGGTCTCTACTCGTCCGACCCGCGCCTCACCGACGATGCCGAACTGCTCACCGCGGTTCGCCACACCGACGAAATCCTCGATCAACTCTCCGCCGGCGGCAAGGGACCGTTGGGATCGGGTGGTGTGGCGACGAAGGTCGCCGCGGCCCGGATGGCCGCCTGGTCCGGAATCCCGACGGTCGTGGCTCCGGCCCGTGAGCCGCAGGTCGTGGAACGCATCCTGGCCGGCGAAGCCGTCGGGACATGGATCGCGCCCCACCCATCCAGCCTCTCGGCTCGGAAGCTGTGGATCGCGTTCGGACTGCCGGCGCGCGGGCGTCTCCATGTCGACCAGGGTGCCGCCGCCGCCGTCACGGACAGTGGGAAATCGTTGTTGGGCGTCGGGATCGTGCGCGTCGAGGGAACGTTCGGCGCCGGCAGTGCTGTGGAGGTCGTCGATCCCTCGGGCGGGCAGATCGCCAAAGGAATCGTCGGAGTCGGCTCCGACTGGCTCGATGGTCGGATCGGTGTCCGGACCGACGAGTGGGACGGCGTCGCGATCCATCGCGACGACCTCGTCGTCCTGTCGCCGTCAGCGCCGCCACAACTCCCGGGTGGCGAGCAGTAGGACCGGGAACAGCTCCAGTCGGCCGGCGATCATGAGGGTGGCGAGCAGCCACTTTCCCGGCCACGGTATGCCTGCGTAGTTGCCGGCCGGCCCGACGTCACCGAGACCGGGGCCGATGTTGCCGAGCGCCGAAGCGACCGCACTGGCCTCGGTGACGAGATCCAATCCGGCGGACAGGTTCGACTCGATGAAGCCGAGGAGGAATGTTCCCGTCATGAACAGGAACATGTAGAAGAGGAAGAACGACTGGATGCTCTCGACGATCGCTTCCGGCACGGCGGTCTTGCCGAACCGGGTGACGAACACCCCGCGCGGGCGGATGACACGCCGCAAGTCGTTGTTGGCGGCTTTCGCCAGCACTGCGATCCGATAGGTCTTGACGCCTCCGGCCGTCGATCCAGCCATGCCGCCGAGAAACATGAGCCCGACCACGAAGATCTGCAGGCCCGACACCCATTGGGTGAAGTCGGCTGTCCCGTAACCGGTGGTGGTGATGAGCGTCACGGCCGTGAAGGCCCCGTCACGAAGGGTCGCCTCCGACCAGGTTCCGTCGGCGAGCAGCCCACCCGTGATGATGATGAACGCCGCGATCGTGATGGCGGCGTAGACCTTGAACTCGGGATGGCGTGCATACTCGATGGGGCGGCGTAGCGCCCGATAGTGGAGGGCGAACGAGGCTCCCGCCATGAACATGAAAGCGATGATGACCCACTGCGTGTAGACGCCGAAACCGCCGATGGATGTGGCCTCCGTCCCGAATCCACCGGTCGACATCGTGGTCAACGAGTGGGCGATGGCCTGGAATACGGTCATCTCCCCGGCGGCGAGCAGGGTCGCTTCGACGATCGTGAACCCGACGTAGAGCAGCCAAAGACGCTTGGCCGTCTCCCGAAACCTGGGAGTCAGTCGATCGGGCTGGGGGCCGGGAGATTCGGCGCGCGCCAGCTGGACGCCGCCGACACCGAGCAGCGGCAAGATGGCGATCGACAGCACGATGATCCCCATGCCTCCCAACCACTGCGTCAGGGAGCGCCACATGAGCATGCCGTGGGAGAGGTCGCCGGGATCGGACAGGATCGATGCGCCGGTGGTCGTGAATCCGGATGCCGTCTCGAAGTAGGCGTCCGTGATCGTCGGGATCGAGCCGCTGAGGAGATACGGGAGCGAGCCGAAGGCGGCCATCACGAACCACGAGATGCCGACGATGGCGAACCCTTCCTTGGCGGTCAGCTCCCCCTCCGCCCGGCCGACGACGCGCCACCCGACCACACCCGCCACGACGGTGATCGCCGACGATCCCAGGATCGCGACCATGTCCGACCATTCGCCATAGATCGCCGCAGTGATGGCGGCGGGAAGCATCGCCAGGCCCGAGGCGGCGACGACCGCGCCGACCACGAAGGCGATGCGACGCAGCATGCTGCGCCGGGTGAACGTGACCGACCGCAGCGGGATCATTCGGCGAAGAGCTTCTCGACGGTTTGGATCGCCGACGGCAGAGAGAAGATGATGAGGCGGTCGCCGGCCTCCACAACGGTGGATCCCGTGGGTACGAACGAGTCGCCGGCGCGGAGCACGCCGCCGACGACGGCCTCCGCCGGCAACGGAAGGTCGACGAGGCTCTCTCCGGCTGCGGCGGACGCCGGAGCCACTTCGAGCTCGATCGCTTCGGCATCGGTGTCCGTGAACGTCGCCACCGAGTGGACGCGCCCGCGCCTGACGAACCGGAGGATGGCGTTGGCGGCGGCCAGACGAGACGAGATCGTGGCGTCGATGGCCACCTCCCCGAGATGGGGGAGCAGGTTGTGATTGTTGACGCGCGTCACCGTCGTTCCGGCCCCCATGGCGCGTCCGAGCAAGCAGCCGAGGATGTTGACCTCGTCCCAACCCGACAGCGCCAGAATCGCATCCCGGGGGTTGATGCCGACCTCCTTGAGCAAGGTCGGGTCGGTCAGATCGCCGCATTCGACGAGCGCCCGCCCGTGGGCTTCGGCCATGGCCCGGCACCGGGCGGCATCCGGATCGACGATCACGACATCGAGTCCGTCCTCCAGCATGCGATCGGCCGTCAACTCGGCGAGGCGCGTGGACCCGAGGATCACGACTCGCGAGATCGCGCGGGTCGTCAAACCCATCATCCCGGTGGCCTGTTCGACGTGACCGGCCGTGACCATCATGAGTACGTGGTCTCCCGGGATGATGCTCGTCGAACCGTCCGCCACGATGGTCCGGCCGTTGCGGACGATCACTGCCACCACCCAGTCGAAGTCCGAGATCTCACGGCGGAGGTCGGCCAGCGTCCGCCGGACCATCCAGCTGCCGGTCTGCACGACGCCTCCGACGAGGATGAGCCGCCCTTCGCCGAACTCGACGACCTCCGAAACGCCACCTTGATGGACGAGATTGACGAGTTCTTGGGCGGCCGATTCACTCGGGTCGATGACCACATCGACCTCGAGGCCATTGAGGCCGGCGCGCAGCCCCTCGTCTTCGACACGGGCGACGGTCCGCTTGACGCCGAGCCGGGATGCGGCATGGCACGCCAGCATGTTCACGCCATCGTTGTTCGACACTGCAATGACCAGTTCGGCGTCCTCGACGCCGGCCTCTTCCAGAACGGCTGGGCTGGCACCATTGCCCCTCATCACGAGGACATCGAGTTGCTCCTGGCTCTCGGCCGCCCTGGTCGGGTCGCTCTCGATGACGACGACGTCGATCCCCTCGGATGAGAGGCGTTGGGCGAGGTACGAGCCGACGGCCCCGGCGCCCACGATGACGATTCTCACAACCCAACCTTTGAGAGGCGGTGCTCCAGATTAGTTCTGACATATCCCGCTACGGGTACACTCCGCCCGCATGACTGCGACCACCGACAGGACGTTCGCGACACCAGGCGACGTAGCCGGCGCGCTCGAAGACGTCGACTACCTGCCGGACGCTCGGATCGCCCAAGTCGTCTTCCTCGCCGAGCGGCTGGGCAAGCCGGTCCTCGTCGAGGGGCCGGCCGGTGTGGGAAAGACGGAACTCGCCAAGGCGCTCGCCACCATTCACGGTAGGCGCCTCATCCGACTCCAATGCTACGAGGGACTCGACGAGGCCAAAGCCCTCTACGAGTGGAACTACAAGAAGCAGCTCCTCCGGATCCAAGCGGACCAAGGCGCCGAATGGCAGGAACTCGAACAGGACATCTTCTCGGAGGAGTTCCTGTTGACACGGCCGTTGCTCGAAGCCATCACGGCTCCCGAGCCGGTCGTGTTGCTCATCGATGAAGTCGATCGGGTCGAGGTCGAGACCGAGGCGCTCCTGCTCGAAGTCCTCTCGGACCTCCAGGTCTCGATCCCGGAACTCGGGACGATCCCGGCCGTGTCGTCACCCCTCGTGATCCTGACCTCGAACAACACGCGGGAACTGTCCGAGGCGCTGAAGCGCCGCTGCCTGTTTCTCCACATCTCGTACCCGACGCTCGACCGTGAGAAGGCGATCGTGCTGGCGCGGGTCGAAGGTATCGATGACCACCTGGCAGAGCAGGTTGCCCGGATCGTGCGTACGGTTCGCGGCCACGAGTTGAAGAAACCTCCGTCGGTTTCCGAGACCCTCGATTGGGCCCGTACGCTGCTGGCGCTCGG
Source organism: Acidimicrobiia bacterium (assembly GCA_041628225.1). Lineage (GTDB taxonomy): Bacteria > Actinomycetota > Acidimicrobiia > Spongiisociales > JAENVV01 > JBFKPQ01. The sequence continues at coordinate 19,566 of JBFKPQ010000013.1, forward strand.
GATCAGCGACGTGACCTCCGAAGCGGTGACGGACACCTTGCACGTGCTGCTCAAATACCAGACCGACATCGAGAAAGTGGCTCGCGACCTCGGGTCCGACTGATGCTCCTCGACGTTCTCGGTGGCTTCATCCAAGAACTGCGCGCGGCAGGCATTCCCGTTTCGATGGTGGAGGCCATCGATGCGATGGAAGCGCTGCGCCACACCGATCTGGCCGACCGGCAACAGTTCAAGGCCGCGCTCGGCGCGACGCTCGTCAAGAACGTCCGGCACCACGAGGCCTTCGACACGGCTTTCGAGGTGTACTTCGCACTCGAACGTCCCGCACCGACGGATGCGACGGCCGACCCGACGTCGTCGGCGGCATCGGGGGGCGACCGAGGCCAGGGCGGCGGCGACGTCGAGGGTCTACTCGACGCGCTCGTGCAGGCACTCATGGACCACGACGATGCCATGGTGCGCGCCATCGCCCGGCAGGCTGTGGAGCGTCTGGCGGGCATGGAGCCTGGACGTCCCGTCGGGGGCACCTACTACCTGTATCGAACCCTTCGCCAACTCGACGTCGACGGCCTGCTCGCGGAACTCATCGCCCGGGCCGTGGCCGAAGCGGGCGGCGACCTCACCGATCTCGAGGAACGCCTCATCCGCGAGGACTTCGAGGCGCGCGTCGACCAGTTGCGCGAAGAGATCAAGGCAGAGATCCGCCGTCGGTTGGTGGCAGACCGAGGTCGCGAGGCGGTGGCCAAGACCGTCCGGAAACCCCTACTGGAAGACACCGAGCTGATGCACGCCGGCCGCGCCCAGCTCCTGGAGATCGAAGATGTCATCCATCCGCTCACACGCAAGCTCGCGGCCCGTCTCGCCCGGCGGCGGCGGCGCCGGCGCGACGGCCGTCTCGATTTCCGGCGGACGGTTCGCCGGTCGTTGTCGACCGGCGGCGTTCCACTCGAACCCCAGTTCCGTGCTCCCAAGCCCGTCAAGCCCGAGATCTTCTTGCTGTGCGACATCTCGGGGTCGATGGCCACCTTCGCGCGGTTCACGCTGCAGTTCGTGTACGCCATGTCCGGCCAGTTCTCCAAGCTGCGGGCGTTTGCGTTCATCGATGCGCTCGACGAGGTGACCCAGTACTTCGAGCCGGGCAGCGATTTCGCGGCCGCGCTGCAAGCCATCTCCACCGAGGCCGAAGTGGTCTGGCTCGACGGTCACTCGGATTACGGGCGCTCGCTCGAAGGGTTCTGGACGCGCTACGGAGGCAACCTGACGCCGCGCTCCACGGTGATCATCACCGGAGATGCCCGTTCCAACTACCGGGACCCCCAAGCCGAGATCCTCGGTGACATCCGCGACGCGTCGCGGGCCGTCTACTGGCTGAATCCCGAGCCCCGCGCCTACTGGGACACCGGCGACTCGGTCATGGGGCGCTACGCCCGCCATTGCGACGCGACCTTTGAGGTCCGAAACCTCCGGCAACTGGAGGCCTTTGTCGAGGCCGTCGCCGAAGGAGTTCCACCGAGGCGCATGCTGCAACCGGTCAGCGACTAGATTCCATCAAGTCGTCCGGCCGGCATGCCGATGCCGAACCGGGGGACGGGCGGTGCCATCACCGCGCGAGTTCAGGGTCGAAGGAGTATGCGTGAGTCATCGGGTGTTGGTGGTCGAGGATTCGGCGGTGATCCGCCGGCTCATCGAAGTGTGCCTGCGTCCGGCCGCTCTCGACGTCGTGATGCGAGAAGACGGACCGTCGGGCCTGGCCGCAGCCACCGAAGAGAACCCTGACCTGTTGGTACTCGACATCGGCCTGCCCGAGATGGACGGCTGGCAGGTGCTCGACCATCTCCGTTCGAACGAAGCAACCCGGCATCTCCCGGTCCTCGTCCTGACCGCGCACGCCGAAGAGGAATCGCGACGGCGCGCCGACGAGGGTGGAGCCGACGCCTTCGTGACCAAGCCCTTCCAACCCAGCGATTTTCGTCAGGTGGTGCTCAACCTCCTGGCACGTCCCAGCCGCGCCGCCGGCCTCTGAGAGAATCGCTCGACTTCGCGAGAGCGGGTAAAGTGCGCCGTTCACAATGATGCGCGCCGTGCCCGCCTGGCCCGCATTGCCTACGCCCGGCGGGCAGTGAGATCTCATGACCATCAATGTCGCCATCAATGGATTCGGCCGAATCGGCCGGCTTGCCTTCCGGCTCGGCTGGAACGATCCAAACATCAACTTCGTCGCCGTCAACGACCTCGTTCCGCCCAAGGGCCTCGCCTACCTGCTCGAGTACGACACCGTCCACGGTCGCTTCGAGGGGTCGGTCGAAGTCGAAGATGACGCCATCATCGTCGATGGTCGGCGGATTCCGGCCATGGCGGAGCGCGACCCGGCTGCCCTTCCCTGGGAGGAGCTCGGCATCGACTACGTGATCGAGTCGACGGGCGTCTTCAACGATTACGACGGTGCTTCGAAGCATCTGGCAGCCGGCGCGAAACGAGTGATTCTGTCCGCTCCAACGAAATCACCCGACAAGATCCGGACCTTCGCCTACAAGGTCAATCACACGGAGATCGACCCCGACGTCGACGTCATCATCTCCAACGCGTCGTGCACGACGAACTGCCTGGCGCCCCTCGCCAAGGTCCTCGACGAGACCTTCGGCATCGAAGAGGGACTCATGACGACGGTGCACGCGGTCACCGCCAGCCAACCGACGCAGGACTCGCCTTCCAAGAAGGACCTGCGGGGCGGCCGCAACGCCTATCAGAACATCATCCCCGCCTCGACGGGAGCCGCCAAGGCCGTCGTGCTCACCCTCCCTCAGTTGGAGGGCAAGCTCGACGCCATGGCGTTCCGGGTGCCGACACCGAACGTCTCGGTCGTCGACCTCACGTTCCGCACCGGCCGTGACACGACGCTCGATGAGATCAACGAGGCGATCGCGGCTGCTGCAGCCGGCCCGATGAGCGGCGTCCTCGCCTACACCGAAGATCCCATCGTCTCGAGCGACCTCATCGGCAACGAGCACTCGTCGATCTATGACGCAACCGCCTCGATGGCCCTCAACGATCGACTGTTCAAGCTCATCGCCTGGTACGACAACGAGATCGGATACTCGGCCCGGCTCATCGACATGGTCAACTACTTCGGTGGGCTGGACGGCCTGATCTAGGAGTCTTCCCGACGCGGGTGCCGCGTCGTATCCTGACCCGGCGGGCGCGGCGGGGGAGGAGTCATCATGCTCGTCCGAACCGCCGTCCTGCTCGTCGTCGCGGCTTTCCTGCGGCCGATCCCGGCCCAGGCCGAGATCTGTAGCGGGCTCCAGCGCCCGGTCGACGGCCACGTGCTGGCCGAGTTCGCCCCGCAGGGCGCCTACGCCGGCCATTGGGGCATCGACCTCGGCGCCGAACCTCAAACGATCGTGCGAGCGCCGTCGGCTGGGATCGTGACCTTCGCGGGCATGGTGGCCGGGAACCGGACCGTCACCGTCGACCATGGCGGCGGCATTCGCACGACCAACTCATACCTCCACGAGATCCGGGTCGGCCGCGGCGCGCAGGTTCGGGCCGGACAAACGCTCGGCACGTCCGGGACAGCCCACGGTGAATCGGCGGTCCACCTCTCCGTACGGGTCGACGGCCGGTACGTCGACCCGATGAGGTACCTCGGCTGCCATCCGCTCGATATCACCCGAGGACTCCGACTCGTTCCGTCGGCCTAAGCTTGCTCGGTGCATCGTGCGATCATCGGCGGCACCTTCGACCCGCCCCACCTCGCTCATCTCATCGCGGCAGAAACGGCCGTCCGCCAACTCGGCCTCGATGAAGTGCGCTTCATGCCCGCCGGCGCGCCGTGGCAGAAGGCCCATCGGGGAGTCTCCGATGCCGACCACCGCTGGCGCATGACCCAATTGGCCATCGAAGGCGTAGACTATTTCGTCGCCGACGATCGCGAAGTGCGGAGAGATGGCTGGACGTACACCGCCGACACCCTCGACGAGCTCGGCTTCGACGATGTCGTCCTCATCCTCGGCGCCGACGCCGCGGCCAACCTGCCAACGTGGCACCGCTACGAATCGGTCCTGTCGGTAGCCACCATCGCCGTCGCGCCGCGACCCGGGACGAGCGAGCAAGCCGTCCGGGCCATCGTCCCAGACGCCGTATGGCTCGACATGCCGCTCCTCGACCTCTCGGGCACCACCGTCCGAGAACGCGCCCGCTCGGGCCGGCCGTACCGGTTCCTCGTCCGAGAAGCCGTCTATCACTACATCGACCACCACCAGCTGTATGCCTGAACCAGAACATCGGGGCGGTCGTCGCCAACCCAAAACCCGAGAGGTCGACGAAACCCTGTCAGCCCGGGAATTGCGGCGCGAAGCACGCCGCCTCGAACGGCGTCGCGGGCGGCGCAAGATCGTGCTCGCGACGGTCGCCGCGCTCGCCCTCATCGCCGCCTCGGTAGCGGGTTCATGGTGGTGGTTTCAGCGCCCCGAACCGGCCACCCCCAGCGTGGATCTCCCCGCCGACCAAGGTGCATCGACACTCGTCGCGGTGACCGACCGCGACCAGCTTCTCGCCGCATGGCTCGTGTCGGCACACCCGACCCACGCCGACCGAGTCGTCGTGCTCCCACCGTCGCTGCTCGCCGTCGTGCCCGGCTACGGCGAACAGGCCCTCACCGAGGCGTACGCATTCGCCGACATCGACCTCGTGGGACTCACCATCACCAACCTCCTCGGAGTCCGCCTCGATGCGATCGTCAACCTGACCGTCGAAGACCTGTCGCGCGTCCTGATCCAACCGATCGACATCGACATCCCCGACCCGCTCATGGTGCGCGACGGGAACATCGAACGCATCGCCATCGCCGCCGGCAACCAACCGCGCGACGCCAGCCAGATCGCCACCCTTCTGGCCGAACGTGGAACTGGCGACGAACTCGACCTCCTGTTCCGACAGGCCAAAACAGCCGAAGGTCTCCTCGCCGGTATCCGAAACGACGCGTCGCTCGCCGACCGGCTCACCGCCAACGCGCCAGGCATCGCGACCCAAACGCTCCTGGCAGCCGCACAAGACGACGCCGCACTCGTCACCACCCTCCCCGTCAGTCGCGCCGACGCCCTGTCGGCCGACCTCGAGAACTACGTCTTCAACGCTTCCGACGTCGCCACCTACGTCGAACAAGCCTTCCCCCACCTCGCCATGGCACCCGAGCCACGCACCGTCGTCGAGATCCTCAACGGCAACGGAGGTATCGGCGTCACCGCACCCGTCGCCGAACAACTCGTCCTCGCCGGCTACCGCGTCCTCAAAACCGACAACGCCGCCCGCGACGACTACCCGACCACACAGGTCATCGCACAAGGCCGCCAACACCAACAAGAAGCACTCGAGATTCAACGACTGCTCGGCCTCGGCGAAGTTCTCCTCGAAATCCGCCAACCATCCGGCGTCTTCGACGTCGTTATCATCGTCGGCAGAGACATCTGACGAAGGGATCAACCATCGACACCGCATCGAGTCACGCACTGGCCAGGCACGCCGCCGCCGCCCTCGACGACAAGAAAGCCTCGGACATCGTGCTCCTCGACGTCGCGGACCTCGTCCAGATCACCGACGTCTTCGTCGTCGCCACCGGCACCTCCAACCGGCAAGTCAAAAACCTCGCCGACGCCGTCGAAGAACACCTCACCATCACCGACGACAGGAAACCCCTCCGAACCGAAGGACGCACCGAAGCCGAATGGGTCCTCCTCGACTACGGAGAGATCGTCATCCACGTCTTCCAACCCGAAACCCGCGAGTTCTACGACCTCGAACGGCTCTGGGGCGACGCCCCCCGCCTCACCTGGGAACCAGAATCGAAGGTGTCCTGACAGCCGGGTATACTCACCCGCCCTCGGGGCTGTAGCTCAGCCTGGCAGAGCACCTGCATGGCATGCAGGGGGTCAGGGGTTCAAATCCCCTCAGCTCCACTGAGGTCCAAACGAAAGCACGGCCGAATGGCCGTGCTTTCGTTTGGCTTCCCGGCGATGCCGGGAAGGATCTTTCCGAGGACGCCCTGCGGGCGTCCGGGTTCACGGTCACATGTGCGGCCCGACGGGCCGCAGTGCGGGCTCCGCCCGCGCCCTCAGCTCGGTCTGATTGCCGGCGATGCCGGGAAGGATCTTTCCGAGGACGCCCTGCGGGCGTCCGGGTTCACGGTCGCATTGGCAGTTCCACTGAGGTCCTTCGGGACCCGGTTCTCTGTCAGATTGGCAGTTCGCTTCGCGAACTGCGGTCGTGCCTGCGGTCAGCGGGCACGCCTCGGTTCCACTGCTTGCCGGCAAGCCGGCAGGATCTTTCCGAGGACGCCGTTCCCGCCAGGCACTTCCCAGACGCAGCCAGTGCGCCCTACCTGTCACCGTAGTCGTAGAAGCCCCGGCCGGATTTGCGACCCAGCAACCCCGCTTCGACCATCCTTACGAGCAACGGCGGGGGAGCGTACTGCGGGAGTTTGTACTCCTCGAACAGGACATCGGCCACGAGCTTCATGGTGTCGAGGCCAATGAAGTCGGCCAGTTCCAGGGGGCCCATCGGATGGTTCGCGCCCAGCTTCATGCCGTTGTCGATGTCCTCGGCCGACGCGTGACCCGCCTCGTACATGCGCATGGCCTCCGTCATGTAGGGAACCAGCAGCATGTTCACCACGAACCCGGCCCGGTCCTTGGCCTTCACGACCGTCTTGGCGAGCGTCTCGGCCGCGAAAGCCTCGGCTGCTGCGGCGGTCGCCCGGTCTGTTCGCACCGTCGTGATCAGCTCCATGAGTCGCATCACCGGCACCGGATTGAAGAAATGCATTCCGACGACACGTTGCGGACGGTCGGTGTTCTGCGCCAAGCGCGTGATGGGAAGCGACGACGTGTTCGAGGCGAGGATCGCGGCCGGGTCGGTGACGATGCGGTCGAGCTCGCGGAAGATCTCCGCCTTCAGCGGCTCGTGCTCCACGACGGCCTCGATCACGAGCTGCCGGTCGGCCATGAGCTCGAGGTCGGTCGTGAACCGAATGCGACCGGTGATGGCGTCGCGTTCTGCTTCGGTGAGTTTGCCGCGCTCCACACCGCGCCCGAGACTCTTGGCGATCCGGGTTTCGCCCATCGCTGCGGCGTCCTGGTCGATCTCACGAACCACCACATCGCACCCGGCCTTGGCGCACACCTCGGCGATCCCGGCTCCCATCTGTCCGCCGCCCACGATCCCGACCCGTTCGATGGCCATACCGATCCCTTCTGTCGCAGATGCCAGTCTCGCAGCTGCCGATACACTGCAATCCATGTCGCAGAAGGCAACCGCCTGGTCGTTTCAGTATGAGATGGCGAACACGCCATGGGACCTGGGACGTCCTCACCCCGAGCTGCTCGCACGGCTCTCGGCCGATCCCACACTCGGAACCGGGCGTCTCGGACGAGCGCTCGTTCCGGGTTGCGGATTGGGCCACGATGCGGTGGCCCTGGCCGACGTCGGATGGGCCGTCACCGGCCTCGACTTCGCCGCTTCGCTGGCCGGGCGGCTCGACGAACGGATCGCATTCCACTGCGCGGACGCGTTCACCTACCAACCGGACCATCCGTTCGATCTCGTCTTCGACCACACCTTCTTCTGTGCCGTGCCTCCCGAGCGCCGCGAGGCTCTCGGACATCAGATGGCCGGCTGGGTCGGTCGTGAGGGAATGCTGGCCTCACTCGTGTTCCCGATCGGGCGTGACGAGTGCCTGGGCGGTCCACCGTTTGCGATGTCCGTCGAAGACCTCGCCGAGGCGCTGGGCGTCGCGTTTGCCATGACGGCGAATGAGGCCGCCGACGACGCCGGACGCCCCTGGCCGACCCGGTGGGCGACGTTCGAACGATCCTGATTCACCACTCTCAGCGCCCCGGCGACCACGCTAGGGTCTTCAGGGAGCGCCGTAGGGGGTAGATGCGGGCGGAAACTCGGACGATCGAGTCGATCGCCGATGAATGGGAGGCGCTGGCGGACAGGGTGAACGCCGGGCCATTCGAACGACCGGGCTGGATCTCGGCATGGCTCGACGCGTTCGAGTCGGGGCCCTCCGAGATCCTGACGGTACGCCGTGACGATGAGCTGGCCGCAGTCCTGCCACTCGTCGGGACCGACTCCACTCGCCGCTCGCCGACCAACCTCGAAACACCGCGGTTCGGGTTCGTGGTCGACGATCCCGCCGCCGCCCGTCGACTCGGCGAGGAGTTGCGTCGCTTCCGCCACGTCGAACTGATGGCGATCGACCCGGCCGACCCGGCCTTCGGGTCGTTCATGGCCGGCCTGGCCGCCTCGGGTTTCCGAACCTTGACCCGTCCCCTCCTGCTTTCGCCCTACCTCGATACGACGGGTGACTGGACCACCTACCTCCACGGGCGCGACGGCAAGCTCCGTTCGGAGATGCGGCGTCGCCGACGGCGGCTCGAGGATCTCGGAGAACCCACCTTCGAGGTGTTCGACGGTCGAGACGGTCTCGCCGAGCTGCTCGAGGAGGGGTTCGCCGTCGAAGCTTCGGGCTGGAAGGGCACCTATGGGACAGCCATCAACTCCCAGCCGCAGACCAGGCGGTTCTACGAAGACGTCGCCGCATGGGCCGCCGCGGCAGGAACCCTTCGGCTCGCGTTTCTCAGACTGGACAATCGTCCCATCGCGTTCGATCTGTGCCTCGAGACCGCCGACACCCATTACCTCGTCAAGACCGGCTATGACCACGACTACGCCCGCTTCGGACCGGGCGTCATTCTCCGCGCCTTCATGCTCGAGCGTGCGTTCGACGGGCCGACCACGCGGTACGAGTTCCTCGGCACGGTCGAGGGCGCCAACAACACCTGGAAACGAAGGTGGGCAGCAACCGATCATGAACGCATTCGCCTCGACGCCTTCGCCGGATCGCTGGCCGGCCGGATGGCGTGGACCGCCTACCGCCAGGTGATCCCGTTGTCACAGCGGGCTCGGACA
>JBFKPQ010000014.1:0-28119 GCA_041628225.1 Acidimicrobiia bacterium
CGGTCCTGAGCCCGCTCACGAGCGCCGAGGAACGTGGGGATTGCGATGGCGATCAGAATGGCAATGATCAGCACGACCACCATCAACTCGACGAGGGTGAAACCCTCTTCCTTGTTCAGACGCTCACGCATCCAAGTAATCATGTCGGGACTCCTTCGTGTGGTGTTTCCCAGCGGGTCGCGTATCGACCCACAAGAGGAGTTATCGGCCGTCTGATGGGTTCGACTTGAGGGAATCCTGGAGTGTTTCGGAAAGCCGGGTTAACCGATGGCGCCGGCCACCTGGGCCGGCGCCATCGGGGTCCCCCACCATTGGGTGATCTACTGGATCAGGTTGACGATGTTGAACATCGGCATGTAGAGCGAGATGAGCATGCCGCCGACCGTGGCGCCGAGCACCACGATGAGCAACGGCTCGATGAGGCTCGTGAGCCCTTCGACCATCGCCTCCACTTCGGCGTCATAGAAGTCTCCCACCTTCTCGAGCATGGTGTCGAGCGCACCGGTTTCCTCGCCGACCGCGATCATCTGCACGACCATCGGCGGAAACACCTTGTGCGACAGCAACGGCTCGGCGATGGATTCACCTTCCGACACCGATGCCTTCACATCCTGGACGGCGCGCGCCACGACCGCGTTCCCGGCCGTGTCGGTGACGATGTCCATCGCCTGGAGGATCGGAACGCCCGTCTTGGTCAGGGCGGCCATCGTGTGAGCGAAGCGGGCAATGGCCGTCTTGTGCACGAGGTTGCCGAAGATCGGCAACTTGAGCTTGATCGCGTCGAAGGTGGCCCGGCCACCGTCCGTGGCAATCCAGCGCCGGAACAGGATCACCGTGCCGATCGTGACGAGCGACACGGCCCACCACCAGGTCGTGAGCAGACTCGAGATGAAGAGCAGCATCCGCGTCGGCAGAGGTAGCGTGCCGCCCAGGTCGGCGTACAGCGACTCGAACATCGGCACGACGAAGATCAGCATCGCCGCCACGATGAAGACCACCAAACCGAACACGGCCGACGGATACATCATGGCCGACTTGATCTTCGACCGAAGTGCCACCTGTGCCTCGAGGGTGTCGGCGAGTCGCAACAGGGTGTCGTCGAGCACACCGCCGACCTCACCGGCCCGCACCATCGCCGTGTACAGCTGGCTGAAGGCCTTGGGGTGCTTCTCCATGGCCACCGAGAGGCTCGTGCCCCGCTCGACGTCGGCCTTGATCTCGAGGATCACCTTGGCGAAGGCGCTGTTCTCGGTCTGGTCGGCGAGGATGCTGAGCGAACGCAGCAGCGAGAGGCCGGCGTTGATCATCGTGGCGAACTGCCGGGAGAACACGGCGACTTCCTTGTAGGAGATCCGGTCCGTCAGACCCGGAATCGAGATCTCCTTCTGGAGGGCGGAGTCCTTCTTCTCTTCGATCGAGACAGGCTGGTAGCCCTTGTCCCGCAGCGCGGTGGCAACCTTGGCCTGGGACGAGGCCTCCATCTCGCCCGAATGGACGTTGCCTTCTTTGTCCTTGACCTTGTATGCGTAGGTGGTTGCCATCGTCGTCTCCTAGGCCACGCGGCCAACCAGCCGCTGCAGATCTTCGAGATTGGTGCACCGTTCGGCGGCCATCTCGTACGTGATGATGTTGCGTCGGACGAGATCGGCCAACGCCTGGTCCATGGTCTGCATGCCGTACTTGCCGCCGGCTTGCATGGCGGTGGTGATCTGATGGATCTTCCCTTCGCGCACGAGGTTGCGGATGGCGGGTGTCGCCACCATCACCTCGATCGCGGGGATACGACCCTTGCCGTCGCGGGTCGGCAGCAACTGCTGCGTGACCACGGCCTGCAGGGTGGCGGCGAGCTGCACGCGCACTTGGTCCTGCTGATGGGACGGGAAAACGTCGATGATGCGGTCGATGGTCTGCGGGGCGTCCTGGGTATGGAGCGTGGCGAACACGAGGTGGCCGGTTTCCGCGGCGGTCAACGCCGTCGAGATGGTCTCGAGGTCGCGCAACTCACCGACGAGGATGACGTCGGGGTCCTGACGGAGCGCGTGGCGAAGGGCGTAGTTGAAACCCATCGTGTCGGCTCCCACTTCACGCTGATTGACGATCGCTTTGTTGTGCTGGTGCAAGAACTCGATCGGGTCCTCGACGGTCAGGATGTGTACGGCCCGGCGCCTGTTGATGAGGTCGATGACCGAAGCCAGCGTCGTCGACTTGCCCGACCCGGTCGGACCCGTGACCAGCACGAGGCCGCGGGGGTACTCGGCGAACTCCGACACGACGGGTGGGATACCCAGAGACGACAGGTCTTTGATCTCGTCGGGGATGGCCCGGAAGACGGCACCGATGGCGTCGCGCTGGAAGAACACGTTGAGGCGGAACCGGCCCTTGCCGGCCAGCGGGTGCGATGCGTCGAGCTCGAGCGTCTCTTCGAGTTTCTCGCGCTGCTTCTCCGTGAGGATGGCGTAGATCATCCGGCGCAGGTCGGCCGGTTTCATCACCCCGTACTCCTCGAGTTTGCGCAGTTCACCGTGGACCCTGATCTGGGGTGGTGACCCGGCGGTCAGGTGGAGGTCCGAACCGTCAGAATCCACCAGGATCGTCAAGAGCGTGTTGACGTGGAGGTCGGGGCCGTCGTCGTCGGGAGCGCCTCCCTCTCCGCCGCCCGGTACACGGGTGACGGGCACGTCTCGTGGCCCGTGGACGAAGTCCAGCGCACGACCGATGGCCTCTTTGGTGGCGAGCGCGAGCGTGATCTTCTGGCCGGTCAACTGTTCGAGCTTGCGGTGCCGCTCGGCATCGAACGGATCGGCCACGGCGACCTGCAGTCCGTCGTCGTCGAGCTTCACGGGCATCACGTGCAACGCGCGGGCGTCCTCTCCCGAGATCAGCGCCACGGCTTCCGGATCGAGCAGAACGTCGTCGATCTCTACGAACTCCATGCCGACGCGTTCTGCGACGGTCTGCAGCAGGTCTTCCTCGCGGACGATGCCTTCATCGGTGAGCAACTTGGCGAGCGGTTTCCCGGTCGCCTCCTCGCGGTCGAGCATCACCTCGAGCACGTCTTTCGACAAGAGGTGGCGGTCGACCAGCAACTCACCCAATTTGCGCGATGCAGTGTTCATTCCACTCGGCTTTCTCGTCCTGAGACTTGTTTCGGCATGCTCGAGAACCCCCTTGACCGATTCGAGGATACGTGCCTCACACCGTGACGCGGAGGATCTCCTCGAGCGATGTCAATCCCCGACGAGCCTTGAGCAGACCGTCTTGGCGCAGCGGTCGCATGCCCTGCGACACTGCCATCTTCGTGATCTCGTCGGTGGTGGCGTGATCGACCGTCAAACGCTCGATCTCCTCGGAAACGATCATGAGTTCGTGGAGGGCGAGGCGCCCGCGATACCCGGTGTTCGTGCACTTGGAGCAGCCGACCGGCTTGTACACCTCGGGAATCTCGTCACCCCAATGCTCGAAGTCCCAGCCGATGCGCGTCAGAGCTTCGCGGGTGGGCACGTCGACCGTCTTGCAATCGGAGCACAGCCGGCGAGCGAGCCGCTGGCCGAGCACCGAATCGACGGCAGACCCCACGAGGAATGGCTCCACGCCCATCTCGGTGAGCCGGCTGATCGCAGACGGGGCGTCGTTCGTGTGCATGGTCGAGAGCACGAGGTGACCGGTGAGCGCCGACTCGATGGCGATGTTCCCGGTCTCTTGGTCACGGATCTCACCGACGAGCATGACGTCGGGGTCCTGACGGAGGAAGGAGCGGAGGGCGGAGGCGAACGTCAGGCCGGCCTTCTTGTTGACCTGGACCTGGCTGATCCCGGCCAGCCGGTATTCGACCGGATCCTCGACCGTGACGATGTTGACGTCCGGCTTGTTGAGCACGTTGAGCGTCGAGTACAGGGTGGTCGACTTACCCGAACCGGTCGGACCACACACGAGAATCGTTCCGTACGGCTTCTCGTAGGACGTCGCGTATCGTTCGAGCGTATCGGGCTCGAACCCGAGCTGTTCGAGTTCGAGCATGGCGGTCGAGTTGTCGAGGATACGCATGACGACCTTCTCGCCGTAGATCGTCGGGAGCGACGAGACGCGCAGATCGATCGTGCGGTTCCCGCCGACACGGAGGCTGATGCGGCCGTCTTGGGGCCGGCGCCGCTCGGCGATGTCCATCTCGGCCATGATCTTCAGGCGGCTGACCACCGCGTTGGAAACCGAACGGGGCGTCCGCATCACCTCATGCAGCACGCCGTCGATGCGAAACCGGACGCGCAGGTCGCGGTCCGTCGGCTCGATGTGGATATCGGAAGCCCGGTCGGCCGACGCCTTCGTGATCAGCATGTTGACGAGCTTGACGATCGGTGCTTCCTCCGTCGCCGCCGCGACGGCGCCGAGGTCCTGCGTCTCTACCTCGTCTTCGAAGCTGGAGAAATCGGCGACCGAGTCGTCGAGACCGGCAACGCTCGAAATCGCACCCTCGACATCGCTCTTCGTGGCGACACGAGCCACGACCTCGCGGCCCGTGATGGCCCGGATGTCGTCGATCGCCAGCACGTTGGCCGGGTCGGACATCGCCACCAGCAGCTTGTCGTTCTCGAAGGCGTACGGAATCGCCGCATATCGGCGAGCGAGGGCGTCGGGTATCAGGGTGGCCGCAGCAGGGTCGACCGTGACGTCGGACAGATCGACGAACGTGACACCGATGTGCTTGGCGAGCGTGCGGACGAGGTCTCGCTCGTCGACCAGCCCTTCCTCGACCAGGACGCGGCCCAGCGGACGGCTCGACTCGGCGGCCATCGCCAAGCCCTTCTCGAGCGTCTCCTGCGTTAGCAATCCCTCCTCCAGGAGGAGGGTTGCCAGATGTCCGCTGTCTCGCGTCATGGATCAGTCGTCTGTCTCGCCGAGTTCCTTGGCGAGCGCACCCAGGCCTCGCCGCCGCATCAACCCGGCGGCGCGCTCGGACAGCGTGCCTTCCAGGTCATCATCCTCATCATACGTGGACTTGAGGATTTCCAACCCGGACTCCTCGGCTTCGGCTTCTCGGATGACTCCGGACAAGGCGCTCTGCAAGAGATCGGTGGCATCGTCGTCGGACTCCGCCTCGGGCACCTCATCCTCGTAGAGCAGGGTATCCGGATCGTGTCCGTCGTGTTCCGGCAGCGCCGCTTCTTCGGCTACCGGATCGTTGTAGCTGTAGCGGGCGTTGATCGTCTGGTCGACCACCTCGAGGAGGTCCTGGCGAACCAGCCAGGCCATCGCCTTGGCGACGGAGAACTCACTCGATCCCATGCGCTGGGCAACTTCTTCGATGGTCCCCTGGCCTCCCAACGCCGCCAGCAGTTTCCAGGTGTCGGCGGTGAGGGTGACCTCGCTGGCTCCGTCCGGAAGCGAGCCGACCATGCCGAGCCGGAACTTCGTACCCGGGATGACCTCTTCGATCTCGGCCCACTGGGCGGCGCGATGCTCGGCGTCGGACAGACAGACCTCGACGTCGACGGACTCGCCGGCCACATATCGGGGAGCAACGTCGTCCCCGAAGTCGAACGTGCCTCGTCCGGGCCGGGTCAGGCGGAAGATCACCTCGGTCCCCTGCTCCGCGATGAAATCGCGCAGGTCGTCGGTGGTGGTGCCACCCTGGAGAACCTCGGAGATCGAACGCTCGCGGCGTTCGATCAGCTGCCAATCCTCGGGATCGACGAAGCCTGCGTTCAGCAGATCGGCTCGAAGGTCGTCGTCCCGACGCGTCGTCGCGTAGATGAGACGACCTTCATTGATGAAGATCTTTCCGTCCATGCCGCCTGCTTCGACACGCAGGCAACCGGTCTTCCCCGAGCGAGCGAGCAACCGGAGTACCTCGCCGAGCGGGATGGATTCGAGACGTCCGTTCAACGCCATAGCTGCAACTCCTTTGCCCTGCTAGGGAAGCTTCGGCGCTCTCGCCAAGGCCCTTGAGGCCTTTACAGGGCAGCGCGCATGGCCGATTCGGACGGATCGATGCCCGTCCACAGACGGAACGAGGCCATCGCCTGCCCAACCAGCATGTCGACGCCGGGCGCGACCGGCCGGCCGGTGGCCCGCATGTGCGTGACCGCCGGCGTGTCGTTCCCCGGGTCGTAGGGCATGTCCAGGAGGCCGACGGACCGATCGAGCACCGGTTCCGGGAGGTTCTCGCCACGCATGCCAACCGGCGTCGCGTTGACCACCACCGCCCCATCGATACCGCTCCCCCATGGCACGAGTTCTGCAGACACGCCCACGTCGGATGCGGTGGTCCGGGCCGCTTCCGGACGACGAGCCGACACGTACAGCGGGTGTGCCTCGAGCGCGACGAGTGCCGCCGCGGCCGCACCTCCCGATCCCAGTACGAGAATCGGTCCCAGGTCGGGAAGGCCGGCGCGTTCCCACGCGTAGCGGATGCCCTGACCATCGGTCGAATACCCTACGAGCCGCCCAGCCACCCGGGCCCAGGTGTTCACGGACCCGGATCTCAGGGCCGATCCCTCCAACACGTCGCACAGGATCGCGGCGAGCCGCTTGTGCGGCATGGTGATGTTGGCGCCGGTCAAGTCGCCGGTTCGGACCTCGCCCGACGCCTCGACCATGCCGGCCCGGTCGACCTGTCGGGCCTCGTAGCTCCCCCGCAACCCTGCCTCTTCCATTGCGGCGCGATGCATCGCGGGAGAACGGGAGTGCTCGACCGGATCGCCGAGCACCACCAGACGGATCACGGGAAGATCCCGGCCGCCTTGGCTTCGTCTTTCCAACGAAGGAACTCGTTGTAGTCCGCCGTGAAGCTGTGCGAGCCGTCGGCGCTCGTCAATACGTAATAGATCCAGTCGGAGTCGATCGGGTCGGCGATGGCTTCGAGCGATGCCAGGCCCGGTCCACCGATCGGCGTCGGCGGCAGCCCACCGATCTGATACGTGTTGTACGGAGAATCGATCTCGAGGTCGTCCAGGGTGAGACCGATGCCGCGTTCATCCATGGCGTACAGCACCGTCGCATCGATCTGGAGTGGCATGCCGATGTCGAGACGGTTGACGATGACGGACGCCACACTTGGGCGATCGGCATCGACACGGGTTTCCGCCTCGATGAGCGACGCCGCCACGATGCCCTCGTACACCGTGAACCCGCGCTCCTGCCAGTCGGTCCAGTCCACCGCCGCCACCCGCTGCTCGGCTGTCCGTGCCAATCGCGTCAGTATCTCGGCGGCGGTGGCGTCGTCTTCGATCTCGTAGGTGTCAGGGAACAACAGCCCTTCCCACACCCGCAGGTCGTCGGCGACTGGCGACGGCAGATGAGAGCTCTGTACCGCTCCAGACGCGAGGGCCGCTTCGTAGTCCGCCACGGTCCACGGGGTTTGCTCCGCCAGCGCCGCCAGGGTTTCGCCTATGCGAAGCCCCTCCCTGACCAGAATGCGATACGACTCGGTAGCTGGTCCCTCGAGCAAGACGCCGATGACAACATCGACCGACATCGATGTCTGGAGCTCATAGGTACCGGCGGCCAGCCGCTCCGCGACGCCCTGACTGCGCACGGCCAACTCGAAGGCTCGACCCGACGCTACGATGCCTTCATCCTCGAGAATGTTTCCGATCGTACGGGCGGAAGCACCCGGAGGGATCACGACGGTGGCAGGCACGCCCGGTGACGCGGCGATCGTCGTGGCAGGACCGTCACCGCCGAGCGAGCCGCTGGCCAGGCCGGCCAGCCACTGCGCTCCCAGGAACGCGACAGCTCCCACGGCGAGCACGACGACAAACACCGCGAGGAAACGGCGGCTGCCGGGCGGCTGGAGTTCTTCGAAGACTTCGGGTTCGTGATCGATCATCGGGAGTCCAACCACGAGCGTAGGATCACCGCCGCCGCAACCTTGTCGACGACGGTCTTGCGGTCGGCCCGCCGGGCGCCACCCTGGATCAACACCGCTTCGGCCTCCTTGGACGTGAAACGCTCATCGAACAATTCGACCGGTACCCCGCATGCCGCTTCAGCCCGTTCCGCAAGCAGGCGGGACCCCTCTGCCGACGGCCCCTCCCGACCGGAGAGGTGTACCGGCAGGCCCACCACGATCCGTTCGACGTCGTGTTCGGCGACGAGCGTACTGAGAGCTTCATCGAGGTCGGGGGCCGACGCGTCGAGCGTCGTGAGGGGCTGAGCGGTCATGTGCAACGGGTCGGACAAGGCCACGCCGATTCGGCGCGTGCCGTAGTCGAGGGCCATGACGCGTCCCAGGGTCACACCTCGGCCAAGGCGCGACCGGCCCGCTCGCGGGCGATGTCGAGCGCCTGTTCCAGGTTGGCTCCGTTGGGACCACCGGCCTGCGCCAGCTCGGGGTCGCGCGAACCGCCTCCGCCGAGTTCCTTGGCGGCTGGGACGATGATGTCGGCCGCCGAGACACCCCGATCGACGAGGTCCTTCGTCACGGCTCCCACGAGCGCTCCCTTTCCGGCGTGCGCGGAACCGACGACGACGACACCGGAACCCAACCGATCCCGGATTCCCAGGGCGAGGAGGCGCAGTTCGTCGGGCCGCAGCTCCGACGCCGCCGCGACCAGAAAGCGATGGTCCCCGACCGTGACGGCCTGTTCGATGAGATCTCCCGCCGACGCGGCGCGCCGCTGGTCGGCGAGCGCCTCGAGCTCGGCTTCGAGAGCCTTGTTGCGGTCAACCAAGGCGGCGAGACGCTCCGGGACGTCGAAGGGCGTCGTCCGCAGCACCGAGCCCGCTTCGTCGAGCGTCGCTCGGAGCTTGGCGAGATGAAGGTAGGCGTCGGAGCCGGTCAGGGCCTCGATGCGGCGCACGTTCGATCCGATCGACGACTCGCTCGTCAGCACGATCGGACCCACCTGCCCGGCCGAAGGCGTATGGGTGCCACCGCACAGCTCCTTGGAAAAACCTCCGATGTCGACGACTCGCACCGACTCGCCGTATTTGTCGCCAAAGAACGCCAGGGCGCCGGCGCGCTTGGCTTCGTCGATCGAGGTCACGTGCGTGTGTACGTGCGGGTTGGCGATGATGTTCTGGTTGGTGAGCAGCTCGATCTGGGCGAGTTCGTCGGCGTCCAACCCGGAGAAATGGTTGAAGTCGAACCGGAGCCGGCCCGCCTCGACCAGAGAACCCGCCTGATGGGCGTGATCCCCAATGACCTCTCGCAACGCCCAGTGGACGATGTGCGTGCCGGTGTGGCTCTTGCGGATGCGCTCCCGGCGGGGAGAGTCGATCTGGAGGCTCGCTTCTTGGCCGACTTGGACGAAACCCGACACGACCTTGCCCCGGTGGCCTTGAAAGCCTTGCAGCGCGTGTTTGGTGTCGGCCACCGCAACGATGCCGGTCGGAGTCTCGATGGTGCCGGTGTCGCCCACCTGACCTCCCGCCTCGGCGTAGAAGGGGGTGCGATCGAGGAACAGCTCCACCGATTGGCCCTCTTCGGCGCGATCACTCGTCTCGCCGGCGCGCACGATGGCCAGGAGGCGGCCGCCTCCCTCCTCGTGCTCGTACCCGATGAACTCGGTAGGGCCGATGGCGTCGAGGATCGACAGGTACATCTGGCCGAGTTCGGCTTCGGCACCTCCCGTGAACGACGCCTTCGCTCGCTTCCGCTGGCGATCCATCTCCTGTTCGAAGCCGACTTCGTCCACCTCGACGCCCGCTTCGGCGGCGATCTCTTTCGTCAGGTCGATCGGGAAACCGAACGTGTCGTGGAGTTTGAAGGCAACATCACCGGGCAGCGTCTCGCCCGGTACCTCGCCGAGCGCCGACGACAGCAACGAGTGGCCGGATTCGAGGGTCTGCCGAAACCGGGCCTCCTCGCGTTCCACCACGTCGAGAATCGCCTGCTGCTTGTCTTCCAGAGCCGGGTATCCGTCCGACAGCACGCCGACCGCAGCTTCGACGAGGCGCGGCATGATGAGTCCTTCGCCGCCCAGTTGCCAGGCATGCCGAACGGCGCGTCTCAGCACGCGTCGCAACACGTAGCCCCGACCGGCATTCGACGGCATGACGCCATCGCCGATGAGCATCGTGACCGTTCGCCCATGGTCGGCCAAGATGCGCAGCGACACGTCGACGGCCGGATCCTCGCCGTAGGAGACACCGCTGTAGGCAGCACCGGCTTCGAGGACCGGCAAGACCGCGTCGGTGTGGAACACCGAGGCCGCCTCTTGGAGGATCATGGCCGTCCGCTCGAGGCCCATCCCGGTGTCGATGCTCTTGGCCGGCAGATCACCGACGACGTGATACGGCTCATCCTGGATGTTCTGCATGAAGACGAGGTTCCAGATCTCGACGTACCGGTCCTCGTCGCCGCCGATGGGTCCGCCTTCGGCGCCGTGCTCCGCTCCCCGATCGAAGAAGATCTCCGATGCGGGACCACACGGCCCGGGCACGCCCATCTGCCAGAAGTTGTCCTTGCCGCCCCGTTGGAGACGTTCCGGGTCGATGCCCTCCTGGTTGAGCCAGATGTCCGCCGCCTCGTCGTCGGTCTCGTACACCGTGTACCAGAGACCGTCCTCGGGCAGGCCGAGCACCTCGGTCACGAACTCGTGAGCGTATGCGATCGCGGCTTCCTTGAAATAGTCCCCGAACGAGAAGTTGCCACACATCTCGAAGAACGACATGTGGCGATCGGTTGTGCCGATGATGTCGATGTCGATGGTCCGCACGCACTTCTGCACCGACACGGCCCGCGGGTAGGGCGCCGGCTCCTCGCCGAGGAAGTAGGGCTTGAACGGGACCATGCCGGCGTTCGTCAGCAGCAGCGTCGGGTCGACCGGGATCAGGGACGCCGACGGCCGGACGGTGTGCTCGCGTCCCGCGAAGAAGTCGATGAAGGCGCGCCGAAGGCTGTTGCTGTCCATGATCGACCGCAGCTTAGCCAGCGCTCGTAGGTGGAGGCCCTGGCGTTTCCGACCGGCGAGGCTTGCCGAGCACCTCGTCGGCCCGAGCCTGGCGTCGGGCGATCTCCGGCTCGTCGCCCTCGGTTCCCGGCCGGTAGAGGATGGCGTCGCGATGGGCGTCGGGCAGATAGTGCTGAGCCACGACGTTGCCCGGTGCGTCGTGGGGATATCGGTAGCCCTCGCCGTGGCCGAGCCTTCCTGCGCCTGCATAATGGGCATCTCGCAGGTGGGCGGGTACCTCGGCTTCGGGAACGTCCTGGACGGCACGACGAGCTCGCCCCATGGCGCTCGTGACACTGTTCGACTTCGGTGCCGTCGCCAGATAGATGACGGCATGCGACAGGGCGAACGACGCCTCCGGAAGCCCGACGAACTGCAGAGCCTGGAAGGCGGCCACCGCAATCGGAAGCGCCAGGGAATCCGCCACGCCGATGTCCTCGCTCGCGAAGATCACCATCCGGCGGGCGATGAACTCCGGATCCTCCCCGGCCTCGAGCATGGTGTGGAGCCAGTACAGCGCGGCGTCGGGATCGGAGCCGCGCATGCTCTTGATGAAGGCCGATATGACGTCGTAGTGCTGGTCGCCCGACTTGTCGTACCGGATGATGCGACGTTGCAGCGCCTCTTCGATGTCCTCGATCGTGATCGCGGCCTGACCCCGGCCCGCCGCCACGATGGCGGCGGTCTCCAAAGCGTTCAAAGCCAGGCGTGCGTCTCCACCGCTGCGTTCTGACAGCGCCGTGATGGCCGTGTCGTCGATGGCCAGCCCCAAGCCACCCAAACCTCGTTCGGCGTCGGTCATCGACCGTTCGATGAGCTGTTGGGTCTCCGCCGGTTGGAGGCGTTGGATGCGAAACAGCGTGCAGCGAGACATCAGAGGCGAATTGACCTCGAAGAACGGGTTCTCGGTGGTGGCGCCCACCAGAATCACCGTGCCGTCTTCCACGCCGGGTAGCAGGGCATCCTGCTGGTTCTTCGTGAACCGGTGGATCTCATCGAGAAAAAGCACAGTCCGCCGTTCTTCGGTCTCGAGACGATGCCGGGCCGCCTTGAGCACCTCGCGCACGTCGCGCACGGACGCGTTCGTTGCAGACAGCGCCTCGAAGGCCGCCGACGATTCCGATGCCACGAGACGCGCCAGCGTCGTCTTCCCAGTGCCCGGCGGGCCCCATAGGATCATCGACACGGGACGTCCCTGATCGATCATCGAGCGGAAGGCCGCTCCCTCGGCCAAGAGGTGTCGGTGACCGACGACCTCGGCCAGGTGCTGCGGGCGCATCCGCGCCGGAAGTGGGGCGGCCGCCATGCGGCGTGCCACTCGCTCGGCCTCGAACAGGTCTCCGGTCGTCACGCGGTCGCGTCATCCTCCTCGACCAAGGACGCCCTGACCTCGGGCCGTAGGTCGATACCGAGTTCGCGCAGCTGCTCCTCGGTGACGAGGGACGGCGAACTCGTCAACGGGTCGATGCCCCGTTGGGTCTTCGGGAACGGAATGACGTCTCGGATGGAGGCGCGGCCCAACAGGATCGCCAGTAAGCGGTCGAGGCCGATGGCGAACCCCGCATGCGGGGGCGTGCCGTACCGCAGGGCCCGCATGAACCATCCGAACCGGCTCTCCGCCTCGTTCGCGGAGATCCCGAGCACCTCAAAGACTTTCGCCTGCATGTCGGGATCGTGGATTCGAACCGAGCCCGAGCCGAGCTCCGAGCCGTTCAAGACGAGGTCGTAGGCGCGGGCGATCGCCTCGGAGGGACGGTTGACCATCGTGTCCAGCTCGACCGGCTGCGTGAATGGGTGATGGGCGGGCACGAGGCCACCATCGTCCGTCTCCTCGAACACCGGGAAGTCGACGACCCATAGGAAGGCCAGGTCGTCGTGGCCGTCCGGACGTCCGAGCGACAGCCGCAGATGGCCGAGAACCGGAGCGGCCACCGTGGCATCGTCGGCGACGAGCAGGAGCGTATCGCCCGCCGTCGCTGAGAACCGGTCGACCAGTGCATCCAGCTCGCTGTCGGACAGGAACTTCGCCACCGGCGATCGCAGCGAGCCGTCGTCTTCCGTCACCATCCACACGAGGCCTTTGGCTCCGACCTCGACGGCCTGCGTCACGAGTCCATCCAAACCGCTGCGCGACAGGCCGAGCGGTCCCGCGTTGATGCCGCGCACCACCCCGCCGATCTCGAGCGCCCCGGCGAATCCTTTGAAGGCCGTGCCGTCGAACACGTCGGAGACGTCCTCGATCTCCATGCCGAACCGCACATCGGGTTTGTCGGTCCCGTAGCGCGCCATGGCCTCCGCATACGTGATCCGGGGCAGCGGAAGCGAGAGCTCGACGCCTCGCACGGCTCGGGTCGCGGCGGCGACAGCCGCTTCGACCGTCTCCTGGACGCCAGCTTCGTCCCAGAAGGCTCCCTCGAGATCGAGTTGCGTGAACTCGAGCTGTCGATCGGCTCGAAAGTCCTCGTCGCGGTAGCACCGGGCGATCTGGTAGTAGCGGTCCACGCCGCCCACCATCAGCAACTGCTTGAACAACTGCGGTGACTGCGGCAGCGCGTAGAAGGCTCCTTTGCGGAGCCGCGACGGCACCAGCATGTCACGGGCTCCTTCGGGCGTCGAGGCTATCAGGGTGGGTGTCTCGACCTCGAGAAAGCCACGGTCCTGCAAAGCCGTGCGCATGGCGTGACTGGCCGCCGACCGGGCGCGCAGCGCCTCTTGCATCGAAGCGCGCCGGAAGTCCAGGTATCGGTACTCCAGGCGAATGAGTTCGTCGACGTCAGCTCGGTCGTCGATCATGAACGGCAGCGGATCGGCGGGGCTCAGCACCACGAAGGTCTCGACCCCCAGTTCGACAGCCCCCGTCGCCATGTCCGAGTTCTCGGTTCCCGCAGGCCGGCGCCGAACCTCCCCGTCTACCGAGAGACAGAACTCCATCCTGAGATGATGGGCGTCGGGAAGGGTCTCGGGATCCACGACGATCTGGAGGACTCCCGAGGCATCCCGGAGATCCACGAACACGACGCCTCCGTGGTCGCGCCGCTTGGCGACCCAACCCGCCACCCGCACCGACGTTCCGATGTCGTCCTCGGTGATCGTTCCCGCCATGCGGGTCCTCAGCGGTTCGCCAGCCATCCACCTACCTCCTCGAGACCGACCTGTGTCTGAATGCCGTCGGTCAGATCCTTCACCGTCACGAGGCCTTCGGCCCACTCGTCGCCGATGATCACGGCACTGCGCGCACCCCGCCGATCCGCGGCCTTCAACTGTGCCCTCATCGAGCGAGGTTCCGGGAGCATGTCCGCTCGCAGACCGTCGTCTCGTAGGGTATCGAGCGCGGCCTCGGCGTCGGCGCGGTGGCCTTCGGACACGGCTACAACGAACGCATCGATGCCACTCCGCTCCTCGGAGCCTTCGAGCGCCAAGACGATCCGATCGATGCCGAGCGCCAGTCCGACGCCAGGCACCGGCGATCCGCCGAGCAACTCGGCCAGGCCGTCGTACCGGCCGCCCCCGCCGAGCGCGGTCTGCGCGGCATCGAGAGCCGATCCCGCATACTCGAAAGCGGTGCGCGTGTAGTAGTCGAGCCCCCTGACGAGGCGCGGATCGAGCCGGTAGGCGACCCCGCGCTCATCCAACCGCGCCTGCACCGTGGCGAAGTGCTCCGAGCACGGTGCACAGAGCGCGTCGACGGGTGTGGGCGCGTCGAACACGATGTCGGCACACACCTTGCAGTCGAGAACCCGCAGCGGGTTGAGGTCCAGGGTGCGCTGCGAGTCTGCGCACAACTCGTCGCGACGCTCCTCGAGCCACGCACGCAAGTCGGCGAGGTAGGCGGGGCGGCAGGCGGCGTCTCCGAGCGAGTTGAGCGACACCTCCACGTCGGCCACGCCGACCTCGACGAGAAAGCGGTAACCCAGCTCGATGACTTCGGCGTCGGCGTACGGTGCGTCGGTGCCGAGGTACTCGACTCCGACCTGATGGAACTGGCGGCGCCTCCCCGCCTGAGGCTGCTCGTATCGGAACATCGGACCTGTGTATGACACCTTCGTCAGGCCGGGAGAACCCGCCTGCAGGTAGGCGCGCACCACCCCGGCGGTGCCCTCGGGGCGAAGCGTCAACGAACGGCCCTTCTTGTCCGCGAAGGTGTACATCTGCTTCTGGACGACTTCGGTGCTCTCCCCAACGCCTCGGGCAAAAACCTCGGTCAGCTCGAACGATGGGATGATGATCAGGTCGTAGCCGTAGCGTTCGGCGAGGTCTTCCCATGTCGAGAAGAGCCGCCGCCAGGTGCGGGAGGCGGGCGGAAGGATGTCGTCGGTGCCCTTTGGGGCGCGCAAATCCATGCTGTCAGATTCCTTGCAGGAAGGGATTGAACCGTCGTTCGGCCGCCAGGGTAGTAGCGGGTCCGTGACCCGGATGCACGATTACCTCGTCGGGCAACGTCAAAACCTGGTCGGCCATCGAGCGCATGAGCGTGTCGAAGTCACCCCCGGGAAGATCGGTGCGGCCGATCGACCCGGCGAAGAGCTGATCTCCCGAGAACAGCACGCCGTCGGCGGAGACGTAAAAACAGCAGTGTCCCGGTGTGTGCCCGGGCGTGTGTCGAACCTCGAACGCCAGACCGGCCAACTCCAGGACCTGTCCGTGTTGAAGCTTCTTGTACGAGTCGAGCGGCGAGAAGTCGCCGGGAGGGATTCCGCCGAAGAGCATTCGAAGCTGGGTCGAAGGATCGAGCGTCAAGAAGTCGTCATCCGGGTGGACGTACGCACCGGCCTGCAGTGTCTGCGCGGCCGAGCCGGCGCCTCCCACATGATCGATATGGCCGTGCGTGATCAGCAACGCCACCGGGGTCAGGTCGTGCTTGGCGAGCAACGCAAGCAGACCGGACACGTCGGGTGGGACGTCGACGACGACACAGGGGCCGCCTCGTTCCGGCGCGACGACGTAGCAGTTGGTCTGGGCCGCCCAGAGCGGTTGATGATCGATGAGCACGAGGTCCTCCGAGCGGCGACTGTAGCCGCCCGGAGGGCCTGGTCAGGGCAGTGCGCAGAAAGCGGTGACGGGCGAGCCGGCTCCCGAGTCGTTGTCCCACAGTCCGGGTTCGGCGATGAACCGGTCGGCCAGCGCCGGATCGAATTCGAAGGCGCCTTCGATGAAGTTGTCGTCGGGCGGACGGAAGTGGATCTCGAGCCGGTTGTTCGAGAGATCTCGTTCGCCGTACACGGCGCCGTACACCGTCGTCTGGTTGACCGAGGCGAAGTCGCCATTCGAGAAGATGAGATGGTGGACCTCTTCAGGAATCGACTGGAAGCTCTGCCCGAGCTCGAGCAGACCGCCAGTGTCAACCGTGATGATCACGACGGTCGCCGGACCGCCGGCCGGCACTGAACCAGCCTTGGGGGTACCGCGGACCTGGATGTTGCCGGCTGGTGCCGCGCCTTTCCGGACGACGAGCATGAAATGGTCGGTGTAGGTCGCCTGGTGGAAGCTCACGACACCTCCGCCGTTGTCGATCACGTGGATGCCCTTCAAGTCGTTCTGGTTGGCATCGATGTAGATCTGCATCGCGGCGGCGTTGGCGTGATGTGTCACCGTGAATCCGGCCGCCACGTACGCAGGCTCGTTGAAGGTGAACTTCGGCAACGTGATCTGTGGCAGATCTTCGAGATCGGTGACGTTGTCGTTGATGAGTCCGACGTTGGTGAACGTCGACGCCGGGTTGCGGGCAGCGGCCGACTTCAGCTCGCCATCGATGTACGCCTTCTTGAAGCTGTTCTGCGGAAGGGGCATGACGCCGAGGTTCTGCCAGTTGCGCGTGACGACGTCCGCGAGGAAGGTGCTCCCGTTCTGGTCGATGACCCGACCCTGCGTCTCGACATCGCCGCGGATCTCGACGTTCGTACCATTCGGAATCAGGAGGTCGCCATAAACCCGCACCGACCCGTCCCCTGCGTACGGCAGGTCGTTGCGGTAGACACGGGTGAAGTTGCCGAGCGTAAGGTCGTTTCCGGAGTACACGGTTCCGTAGATCTCTTTGCGGTTCGAGCCGACGATCCCGCCGGATGCTGCGAAGAGCGCGTCCTTGAATCCACCGAGGGGAATGAGGGTGACATCAAGCTTGATGTGCCGCTCACCGGACTGACGGGCGGTATGGGTCGGTGCCCATCCCCAGGCGTCGATCTGGTAGCGGAGGTCACCGAGAGCTTCGACGGTGACCCAGTACTCACCATGGACCTCTGTGAAGCTCAGATCGGTCGACCGCAGTTCGCGCAAGGTGCAGACCTCGCTCCCCGGCGGTCCGGTGGTTCCGAAGTCGTTGCGCCCGAGAGTGTCCGTGTCCTTGCGGAAGCCGTCGGTGTCGAAGGCCAGCATCGCAGTTGCCTCACGAATTCCGGCCTCCGCCGCGTGGAGCGCCTGCGTGCGGTGACGGTCGGCGACGACCTCGTCGAGTTCGTGGACAGCCAGCGCGTACCAGGTCGCGCCCAGCGAAAACACGATGAATGCCACGGACAACGCAGTGACGATGCCAACGCCATCTTCTCGGTTCAGCAGGTGTCGTATACGTCGCATGATCGATTCCTTGTCAGCACGAGGCCGCGTTGGGCGTCCAGACGTTTCGTCCGGCGATTTCGGTGGTTTCCAATCGAGGGGTGATGTGGTCGCGCGTTCCGGCTTCGGCCCAGATCGCTACGCTCATGACACGTCCGAAGCTCGGCGACGCCTCGACGGTTCCACCCGAGCCGAGCTCCGTGGCGCCCTGGCTCTCGAAGAGAGGCTGCGGCACACCAAGATCGGCTGCGACCTGCAGGTTGACGACCGAACCCACCACGCGCCGGTAGGTGACGCCTCCGTCGGAAGACTTCATGAGATCGGTGAAGGCCCCGTCGCCGTCGAGATCCTGCAGTTCGTAGACGTATTCCGTCTCCACCGTCGCCATACCCGTGCCGCGCCGGGTGACGAAATGGAGTCGATCGCTGGTGCCGCCCGGGGTGGGTTCGCAGATCGTCTCCGCCGAGCGCAGCTCGTTGTCGATGGCGGCCAGCGCGAGACGAAGGTCGTCGTTGGCCGAGGCCGAACCTTCGAGATCCCGCGTCGCATCCAGGGATGAGGCCAAGACCTGCGAGAAGATGATGCCGATGGTCGTCATCAGGAAGATGACGACGAGCAGCTCCGTGAGGCTGACGCCTCGGTCATCGGAGAGTCGGTGGAAGATGCGTCGCACAGCCATCACCCCGCGTTCGGATCTTCGTATACGGTTGCGACCGCCAGCGAGTCGGTCTCGAAGTAGAGGACCATGTCGAACAACGTCAGCTCTCCTGGAGGGAAGACGGTCCAGCTCGGGACGAGCGGTCCCGTCACGGGGATGTCGTCGGCGGTTCCGATCACGCCGTCAGGGCCGGCTTCAGTCCAGGTGTACGTGGTGTTTCCGTCCCGCCAGTACACGTCGGTGACCTTGTAGTCGATCTCCCCGCTCACGATCGGGCCGTAGGTCTGGATGAGCGAACGGCTGACGTTGCCGAGAGCGTCGGTTTCGACGGTCGAGCACCATGGCCGGATGAGCAACTCGCCCGAGAGCTGGTAGTCCAGCCACGGGTTGCCAAGCTTGCGAATCTGCTCCAACATCACACCGCCGCCGAACAAGGGGACGGTCGTGACGGTCTCCGCGGCGCTGCAGGCGCCGCCGAGGGTCGAGTAGTCGACCCGATGGATCTCGACGTAGTCGCCGGCCGTCCCCACTGAGGGATCCCATTGGTAGATGATGAGGTCCGTAGGCGTCGACAGGGTCGGTGCCGGGACGACTCCCTGGCCCGAGATAACGTCGGCGACCGTGATCGACGGCGTGACGACCTTCACCCAACCCTCGAAGCGGGCGTTCTTGCCCTTGGAGTTGCCCGAGTAGGCGTCGTCGTCGAGGAGCCTGATCTCGTCGGCTGCCACCACGATCTCACCCTCGATGGTGCGTTCGCCGATGGCCGAATTGTTGCGATCGATGAATCCGCTCACGTCGAACACAGCCGAGTCATCGCCGCGCTCGTAGAACATGAACTCGTACTCGTTCAACTCGAGTGCCGCGCCGAGCGTGGTGTACACGAAGTGGCTCTCGCCGACACCGCTCTGGTACTCGCGCACCCCGACACTGATCTTGTCGGGGGTACCGTCGCTCGCGGTGTCGAACGACACGTACGGGAGCTCGTCTTCGCTGGGCAGGCCGTTGAGCAGCTGTGTCCACAATTCGAGGTCCAGAATGGAGCCGTCGATGTTGGACTTGTCGAGCGGGTCGGTCGACACGTTCGCCAGACTGGCCGTATCCGCGAGCTCGGCCACGACAAGGTCTTGCGGATACGGCTGCGTGTAGTGGTACCCCTCGACGGGAGTGTTGAAGATCAGGCCGCGGTTCAACGGAGGCAACGAAGAGGCATCATCGTCGGAGAAGAGGAAATCGGCGTAGGGATCCGGCACGGGCACCGGCACGCCGTTCCACGCCAGCGCGCCGAGGTTGGTGCCCTGATACTGCGTGGCGGTGCCCGACACGAAGTCGCTGACGCCTTCGAGATTGACCGTCGGGAACAGCACCAGGCCGTTCAGGGTCTCGCGTTGGTTCGCCTGGTTGAGAACGTCCATGAGTGGCCATTCGGGATTGCCGTCGCCGTCTGCATCGGGGAGCGGCTCGAAATCCCACCATTGGGTGCCGTACAGCGCCGATCCGTCGGCGAGGGACGGGTCGCGGTGCCGGAACTCGAGCTTGCCGGCGTCGTAGTGCACGGTGCCACTGATGAGCGGTTGCGACGGTTCGCGGTATTCGGACACCAACGTATCGACGCGCACCTCTCGGCGGAATCCATTGGGCGGCACCCACTGCACGACGGCGATGAGGCGCCGAGCCGTCTCTTCCATCGTCACCGGATTGACGATGGACGTGACAAACAGATACCGGTCGTAGTCGGTCCCGTCACGGTTTTCGAGCGAGTGGAAGTCGATGAACGGTGCAAACGTGTCGGCGTTCGAGAAGACCATGGTCTCGCCCTCGAACGTGAAGCTGCCCAAGCCGTCGGGCGCCAGATCCGCGAACACGGTGCCGGCGTAGCACCCGACCTGTTCGGTGACGCAGTCGTTGCCGTTCTTGGAGGTGGCGAGACCCATGTGCTGCCATTCGAGGGCCTGAGCTCGTTCCACGAGCTGCGACGCCAAGCGCACCGCGGTGGCCTGGCGACGCGTCTCGACGAGCACACGGGTGCTCGAGTCGAATGTCCTCAACAGCACGACGAGGAGGCCGAAGATGATCACGAGTGCGACGATTGCCTCGATCAGTGTGAAGCCATC
This sequence comes from Acidimicrobiia bacterium, assembly GCA_041628225.1. Classification (GTDB taxonomy): domain Bacteria; phylum Actinomycetota; class Acidimicrobiia; order Spongiisociales; family JAENVV01; genus JBFKPQ01. Next base: position 20,211 of record JBFKPQ010000014.1, read on the forward strand.
CTCAGAATGGCGCGGATTCCGGAAGCCGCTCATGGAGATTCTATCGGCACGTGGGTGCGGTGTCCTTGACGTCTTTCGAGCATCGCCACCGACCCATTCTGCCCCGCATCGACTGACTAGTTAGTCATCGCCGTGCGGGACGATGCGAAAGGCGTCGTAGACGCCGTCGACCGACCGGAGCGCCACCTGTACCTTGGCAAGCTGTGTCGGGTCGGCCAGTTCCACTTCATACCGAAGAATCGCCACCCGGTCACGTCCGGTGGCCGAAGACGAGGCCACGATATTCCCGCCTACGTCGGTGATCTGCGCCGTGACATCCCGCAGCAGACCGGGCCGGTCGAGCGCTTCGACCTGCATCCACACTGCGAAACTGCCGACCCGATCAGGTGACCAGGAGACGTCGATCATCCGGTCGAGCTGGGTCGTGAGCGATGCCAGATTCGTGCAATCGGCCCGATGCACCGAAACCCCTCGTCCCACGGTGACGAACCCGACGATGGCGTCGCCCGGAACCGGAGCGCAGCATTTTGCGACCCGTACCCAGACGTCGTCGAGGCCCTCGACGATGATGCCCGTCCCAGCCGACCGTAACGAACGCGGACGTGGCGGCGACAACAGATCATCGGAGTCCTCGGCGAGGTCCACACCTGCCCGTTTGGCCAGGCGGCGAGCCACGGACGCGGCACTGACGGTCCCCTCGCCCACCGACACGTACAACGACTCGAGTGATTTGTGGCTGACCTCGTCGGCAACCTCGAGCAGGAGACGATCTCGTTCGGCCGCTCCCAGCCCCAACCCTTCCTTCCGCAGCGCCGCGTACACCGCATCCTTCCCGTCGGCGTACGCCGCCTCGCGGCGTTCCTTCGAGAACCACTGGCGGATCTTCGCCTTGGCCTTCGAGGTGCGGACCGAAGCCAGCCAATCGCGGCTCGGACCGGCGTTGGGAGCCTTGGAGGTCTGGATCTCGACGATGTCACCCGACTCCAGTTCGGTCGCCAGGTTGACGAGGCGCCCGTTCACCTTGGCGCCGGCGCACCGATGTCCGACCTCGGTGTGGACCGCGTAGGCGAAATCGACCGGGGTGGCGCCGCGCGGCAATGTGATGACGTCGCCGGCAGGCGTGACCGCGAACACCTCGTCTTGATAGAGGTCGAGCTTGAGGTGGGCGAGGAATTCCTCCGGATCGGCGTAGTCCTCCTGGAGACGGCGCAGGTCGGCCATCCACGGCAGCGATTCGGAGCCCAGCCGCTCTTTGTAACGCCAATGGGCGGCGATGCCGTATTCGGCGCGCTCGTGCATCTCGCGCGTGCGGATCTGCACTTCGAGCGGCTTGCCGTCCGGGCCGATCACCGTCGTGTGGATGCTCTGATACAGGTTGAACTTCGGCATGGCGATGTAGTCCTTGAACCGGCCGTGCACCGGTGGCCACAAGGTGTGGATGAGGCCAAGGGCCCCGTAGCAGTCCCGGAGGTCCTCGACGAGAATGCGAATGCCGATGAGATCGTGGATGTCTTCGAACTGCTGACCCGTGTCGATCATCTTCTTGTAGATCGAGTAGTGGTGCTTCGGCCGGCCCGTCACGTCGCACGAGATGCCGGCGTCGGTGAGCATGCCGCGCACCTCGCCGATCGCCTTGTCGATGATGGCTTCGCGCTGGGGCGACCGCTCCTCGATGAGGTCCTCGATCTCGGCGTACCGCTTCGGGTAGAGCACCTCAAAACAGCGGTTCTCGAGCTCGTGCTTGATCTCCTGGACACCCAGCCGGTGCGCCAGCGGGGCATACACGTCGAGCGTCTCCTGCGCGACGCGGCGTTGCTTCTCGGGAGGCAGCGGACCGATCGTCCGGATGTTGTGGAGGCGGTCGACCAGTTTGATGAGCAGGACCCGGACGTCCTGGGCCATCGCCACGACCATCTTGCGGATGGTGGCCGCCTGAGCCGCCTCGCGAGTATCGAACTTGATGCGATCGAGCTTCGTGACGCCGTCGATGAGACTGGCGACCACCGCCCCGAACTCGTCTTCGACGTCCGACAGCGTGAGATCGGTGTCCTCCACGGTGTCGTGGAGCAACGCCGCCACGATGGTGTCGCGGTCCATGCCGTACGAGGCCAGGATCTCGGCGACGGCCAGCGGGTGCGTGATGTACGCCTCGCCGGACCGACGCTTCTGATCGCCATGCGCGGCCCGTGCCACCTCGTAGGAGCGATAGATCGGCGCGTCGGACACCGAGGGATGAACGCTCCTGAACACCCGCAACAGCTCGCCAACCTCGTTGACGAGCGGACGCCCGGTGGGCTCAGTCGTCATAGCTGATCAGGGCGTGCAGCGGCACGCCGTCCAGGCGGCTGCGCCCGTTCAAGAACCCGAGTTCCACATAGACCGCGACGGCCACCACATCGGCGCCCAGCTCGCTCAGCAGCGTGACAGCCGCCTCTGCGGTACCGCCGGTTGCGATCACATCGTCGACGAGGAGGACACGATCTCCCGGCTGCACGGCGTCGGCGTGCAGCTCGAGCGCATCGGTCCCGTACTCCAGGTCATACTCGGCCCGTCGCGTCTCGTACGGAAGCTTGCCGGGCTTTCGAATCGGAATGAAGCCGGCACCCAGACGACCCGCCACGGGTGTAGCGAGAATGAACCCACGGGCTTCGATCCCGGCGACGAGCGAAATGCCCGCATCTCGGTAGGGCGCAGCCAGATCGTCGACGACCGCCCCAAACGCCTCGGCGTCGGCCAGCACCGGCGTGATGTCCTTGAAGAGGATGCCGGGTTTCGGGAAGTCGGGGATGTCGCGTATCAGGGACGCGGTGCGGTGCTCCACCGTTCCAGTGTACTGCGCAACCGGGCTGCTAGCGCTTGCGGCGCTTCTTCGGTGGTCGCGGTGTGGCGCCCGATGACAGCGGCCGACCGCTGTCGAATTGGCCGCCCTTCAAGGCGGACGTTCCCGTTTGGGCGACGTCGGCTGCCTTCGGAGCGGGCTCGGGTGCTTTCGGAGCAGGCGCCGCCTCTCTGGGTTCACGCAACCGCATGGCGGCAACGATGGGCGACGCGATGAAGATCGACGAGTACGTCCCGGCCATGATGCCGACGAACAGCGCCAACGCGAAGTCGGTCAGGATGCCGGCCCCCAGCAGCGACGAGCCGACGAACAGGATGGTGCCGACCGGAAGCAGGCTGGTCAGGGACGTGTTGATCGACCGCATGAGGACCCGGTTCATCGACCGGTTGACGACCTGGTCGTACGGAAGTTTCGGATCTTCCTCTTCGACCTCGGAGATCTTGTCGTAGACCACCACCGTGTCGTAGAGCGAGTAACCGAGGATCGTGAGGATCGCCACGACGGTGGACGGCGTGACCTCGAGTCCGGTCACCGAGTACACACCGGCGGTGATGATCAGGTCGTGGAACAGGGCTCCGATCGCGCCCACTGCCATACGCCACTCGAACCTCCAGGCGATGAACAGCAGGACGGCGCCCAAGAAGACGCCGAGCGCCAGCAAGGCGCGCTGGGCGATCTGTTCGCCGAACGTCGGCCCGACCGACCGGAAGATCGTGTCACCGGGGTCGACGCCAACCGCGGCGGCGAACTGCTCGACTAGGCGCGCCTCCGTGTCGGGGTCGACGGCCTCGGTGCGGACCCGGAACGTGGCACCGTCACCGAGTTCATCGATCCGCAGTTCGGCCACGCCCACGCCGGAGAGTGCGCTGCGCAATTCGGCCGCGCTGATGCCGGCGAGGTTCTCGCCCTGCACCGATGACCCGCCCTCGAAATCGAGGCTCAGGTTGAGGCCGAGATTCCCGGGACCGTTGCGCAGGCTCAAGCTGAGGAGGGAGACCAGCACGACGAATGCCGACACGGCAAACCACGTCTTGCGCCGCTCGACGAATTGGATGGTCGTCTCACCCGAGCGCAGTCGGGAGAACCGGCTCATGACGCCACCTCCCCTGCGAATCCGCGTATCGAGAAGCGTCCGCCTTCGGCGAGCTTGCTGTTCATCATGAGCGCGACCGCGTTCTTGGTGTAGAAGCGGGCCACGATGATGTCGAGCACGGTGGCGATACCGAGCGCCAGAGCGAAACCCTTGACCCGGTCGACCGCCAGGACGTACAGGAGCGTGGCGCCCATCAGCGACACGAAGTCGGCGGTCAGGATGGTGCGAAAGGCGCGCTGGAACCCGTGCGTGATCGCTTCCTCCATGGCCGCACCGTGGCGGAGTTCTTCCTTGATCCGTTCGAAGTACACGATGTACGAATCGGCGGTGATGCCGATGGCGACGATGATGCCCACGACGCCGGCCAGCGTCAGCGACAGTCCGTTGAAACGACCGAACAGCGAATACGCCAGGACGAGGAACGAACCGAACACGCTGAGACCCACCACCGCCACGATCCCCAGAGATCGGTAGTACAAGAACAGCGCTACTGCGACCAGAAGCAGCCCGGACAGTCCCGCGATCAGTCCCGAACGAAGCGAGTCGGAGCCGAGCGTGGCCGACACCTTTTCGATGTTCGATTGCTCCATGGTGACGGGCAGGGCGCCGTAGCGCAGCACGATCGAGAGATCCTCGGCCTCTTGTTGGGCGGCCGTGTCCGAACCGATCCCGATCGAAGCCTGGCCGCCCGTGATGCCAACACCGGGGTCGATCTCGGCCGCAACGGGCGGTGCCGTGAGCACCGTGCCATCGAGCACGATGGCGATCCGACGACCCGGATGACCGGGAGACACGAAGGTGGCGACCGGCTGGCAGGCGGCCGCATTGCCCGTCATCTCGGCGAACTTGTCCTCGCCGTCGTTCGTCAAGATCAACGAGACACTCCACCCGGTCGACCCGCCAGCCTGGCTGACGCCGGTGAATTGAGGCAGCGAGTCGGCGATGTCCGTGCCGTAGAGCGAGGCGGGTCCGACGAGGTACTCGTTCACGACGTTGCCGTCGTCGTCGTATTCGGCGAGCCAGGCGAACGAGTCGGGGTCATCGTCTGGGGTCAGTCCGGTGGCGGGATCGACGGTCGGTTCGGGACTGACGTCGTCGCCGGTCACCGCCGGACAGGGCCCCGTGACGCTGCTGACGAGGGTCCCATCGGGCAATCTCTGGTCGTACACGGGACGGAACGAGAGCTGACCGGTTTGGCCGAGCACGTCGAGGGCGTCCTCGAGGTTTTCCACTCCGGGGAGCTGGACGAGGATCTGCCGGTTCCCCACGATGGCGATGTCGGGCTCCTGGACGTTGCCGATGCCTTCGATGCGGTCGAGCATGACCCGCCGGGCGACTTCGAGGACGTCTTCTTCGGTGCCCTCCGGAGCGGTGAGCAACGCCTCGATGCCGCCGCGCAGATCGAGGCCGAGCAAGGGCATGATGCCCGCCGAGAATGCGGCGGCGACTCCGCCCCAGGCCAGGGCGAGGATCACCAGCAGACTGATGACGCTACGTCGCATCGTCGTCCAGGCGAGCCGCCACCGCGCGGCGATCGGCCACCATTTTGCCATCGACCAGTTGGAGCGTCACCGTGTCGTCGTCGAGCGCCACCACGGTGCCCCGGATGCCGGCGTACAGCCGCACGTGGTCGCCGATCTCGAGCGCGTCGATCACTGCCTGGGATTCCCGTTGGCGGCGCCGCTGTGGGCGAATGATCATGAAGTAATAGATCGCCACGAAGGCGACGAGAAGCCACAGGAACGACGACGACCCATTCGCAGCGGCTTCAGGGGCTTGGGCGAAGATCACGGTTCCTCCACGAAAAGGGACCTGCGACGACAGGTCCGTCACGCCATGGTAGCGGTGCCTTCGACGTCGACGAAACCTCGCGACGTCAGATGCGACGCCCGAAACTCGTCGAACGTCCCAGCGGCGATCGCCTGTCGGGCTCCGGCAACAACGCCGAGTGTGAAAGCGAGGTTGTGGATCGTGAGAAGCCGGTGCGCCGCCAGTTCACCGGTGGCGACGAGATGGCGGAGGTATCCGCGGCTGTACGTGGTGCAGGTCAGACAGCTACATGCCGGATCGAGCGATTCTTCAGAGCGGACGAACTCGGCCCGCTTCACGTTGAAGTCGCCGACCGACGTCAGCGCCTTGCCGTGCCGGGCGAGCCGGGTCGGGAGTACGCAGTCGAACATGTCGGCGCCTCGCCCGATCGCGTCGAGAATGCCTTCCGTATCACCCAATCCCATGACGTACCGGGGCTTGTCGGCGGGCAACTCGGCCACCGCCGCCGACAACGCTCGATTGCGGTCGGTGGCGGACTCGCCCACCGAGAGCCCGCCGATCCCAAATCCGGGGAATCCGAGTTCGGCCGTCCCCCTGGCACTCGCGGCTCGCAACTCGTCGTCGATACCGCCTTGAACGATGCCGAACAGGAGCTGATCCGGTCGGCGGTGTGCCGCCAAACACCGCTCGGCCCAGCGCAGCGTTCGTTCCATGGCCGCCTGGACGGCCGGGCGGGGCGCCGGCAGGCCGATGCACACGTCGAGGACCATGGCGATGTCGGGCCCCAACCGCTCCTGAACCGACACAGCATCCTCGGGAGCGAGGCGCACATGCGAGCCGTCATAGACCGAGCGGAAGGCGGCGGCTTCTTCGGAGATCTTCGGTTCGAGCGAGAAGATCTGGTAGCCGCCCGAGTCGGTGAGGATCGGACCGTCCCACGCCATGAACCCATGGAGGCCACCCGCGTCCGCGATCACATCGGCGCCCGGCCGGAGCATGAGGTGATAGGTGTTCGACAGCACGATCTCAGCCCCGACGCCGATGAGGTCGTGCCGGTCGACGGCCTTGACCGCCGCCCTGGTGCCGACCGGCATGAAGGCCGGGGTATGCACCGTGCCGTGCGCGGTCTCGAACGAACCGGCCCGCGCCGCCCCGTCCGTCGCCGTCACCGTGAGTGTCATCGTCGTCTCTCCAACAGCATGGCGTCGCCGAACGAGAGGAAACGGTAACCCCGCCGGAGCGCCAGGTTGTAGTCCGATCGCCACTCCGGACCCCGGAACGCCGCGATCATGGCGAGCAGCGTCGAGCCCGGAACGTGGAAGTTCGTCATCAGCAAGTCCACGACCCGGAACCGGAAACCGGGGGTGATGAAGAGCTGGGTCGCGCCCGCGACAGGCCGCAGGTCGCCGGTCGCCGCCGCGGACTCCAGCGCACGAACCACCGTCGTGCCGATCCCGACCACCCGGCCCCCTCTGGACTTCGTCGATCGGATGGCGTCCACGGCCGAGCGGGCCACCTCGTACCGTTCGGCGTGCATCGCGTGATCTTCGACGCGCTCGGTCCCGATCGGACGGAAGGTGCCGATCCCCACGTGGAGATCCACCGACGCCACCTCGATCGACCGGCGATTCAGCCCGCTCACGACGTCGTCGGTCAGGTGGAGGCCGGCCGTCGGCGCGGCCGCCGAACCCGGAACGTCCGAATACACCGTCTGATAGCGGTCCGGGTCGTCGAGCGTCTGGTGAATATAGGGAGGGAGCGGAATCTGGCCATGGAGCTCCATCAAGGTCTCCGCATCGCCGTCCACCTCCACGACGACCTCGCCGTGATCCGGTTCGGTGAGGACGCGCACGGTCGTGTCGGCGATCGTGATCTCGAGGCCGGATCGGACCCGGCGTGCCGGCCGGACGAGCGCGTCCCACCTGCCGCCGCCGCGATGATCGAGGAGCAGCAACTCCACCGTGCCACCGGTGGCGGCTTTCGCCCCCACGAGGCGGGCTCGTCGAACGCGTGTCGTGTTCACCACGACGAGATCTCCGGATTCGAGCAGGCCGGGAAAGTCGCGAACGTGGTGGTCGAGGCCGGTCCGGGTGTCGAGCAGCCGCGCCGAATCCCGCGGATCCACGGGCGTCTGCGCGATTGCCGAATCCGGCAGGCGGTAGGTCAGTTCTTCGGTTCGCACGTCAGCCGAGCAGCGTACCCTGACC
>JBFKPQ010000015.1:0-27101 GCA_041628225.1 Acidimicrobiia bacterium
AGCAGGTTGTGCGAATCCCACACGGGGGACGCGTAGAGAAACCGTGCGGTGTACCGCAACGACAGGCGCATCAGAACGCCTCGTAGCTGTGCATGAACGTGGTGCTGACCGGTCGGAAATACGTCCGTTCGATTTCGGTTGTCAGCTCCAGGATCCCTTCCTCGATCTGCTCGAGGAAGTCACCGAGTTCGTCGCCCATGCTCTCGAGTTCGGCGAACTCGACGTCGCTGCGGACGCGGCCGGCCAGCTTGCGAAGACTGCCGTCGGATGGCACCGTCGGGATGCGGCCGAGTACGCCGTCCACCAGATTGAGGCAGTGCACGACGCTCCGTGGAAAGTCCTGCGCCTGCAGCAGGAAGGTCAGAACGCGGCGACCATCCATCGACGCCCGGTGCGCACGGAGATACGCCTCGTACGCCGAGACCGACTTGAGAAGCTTGACCCACTCGGCAAAGGCCGCTTGCGCCGCGAAACCTCCCAACCGCCGCTGCCAGACACCGAGCACGCGCGCGGTGATGAGCGCTCTCTCGAGCCGCTGACCTACGAGCAAGAATCGGTACCCCTCACCGCGCGGCATCGACGAATCCACCGACCCGTTGACAGCCTGGCAGGCGAACTTGACCATCTGCAGAACCTCGTAGGGCCGACCTTGCGCGGCGCCCAGGAGATCGGTGCGACCCAGTCGGAGATGGAGGTCGTTGATGGCCTCCCACACCTCGACCGAGAGCCACTCCCGGGTGATGCGAGCGTTCTCGCGAGCGTGGGCGATGATCGATGGCAGCGAACCGTCGTACGCCCGGTCGGCGATGAGGAGACTCCCCACCCGATCGCCCGCCGGCGTCCCCTCGGGGAGCGCGTCTTCGAGAAACAGGGTCTCGAGCAACTCCTCCCATTGCTCTGCCGGGCTGCGTTCCGAACCGGCCTCGAGCACGCTGTGATACGTCACGTCGAGCAGGCGAGCGGTGTCCTCGGCGCGCTCGAGGTATCGGCCGATCCAAAACAGGTTTTCGGCGTGCCGTGACAGCATCAGTCCACCAGCACCCAGGTGTCCTTGGAGCCGCCACCCTGGGAGGAGTTCACGATGAGCGATCCTTCGCGCAGCGCTACGCGGGTGAGGCCGCCCGGAACCACCTCGATCCGATCGCCGGACAGGATGAACGGGCGCAAATCGATATGGCGTGGCGCCAGCTTGCGCCCGGCCAGCGTCGGGTGGGTCGAGAGCTGAATCACCTCTTGGGCGATGTACCCGCGCGGGTCTCGACGGAGCAGGTTGCCGGCCGTCTCGAGTTCCTCTGCGGACGCTTTCGGCCCGATGACGATGCCGTAACCGCCGGCTTCGGCGACCGGTTTGATCACGAGCTGATCGAGACGGTCGAGGATCTCGTCGAGCTGGTCCGGCTCCCACGGAAGGTACGTGGTAGCGTTCGGCAGGATCGCCTCCTCGCCGAGGTAGTACTTGACCATCTCGGGGACGTACGGATAGACGCCCTTGTCGTCCGCCACGCCGTTACCGATGGCGTTGGCAAGGGTGACCGTTCCGGCCCGGACAGCCGTCATGAGGCCCGGGACACCGAGCAGGGAATCCTGACGGAACACGATCGGGTCGATGAACTCGTCGCCCACCCGCCGGTAGATGACGTGGACCCTGGTGAGACCGCTGGTCGTCCGCATGTAGACGGCGTGATCGTCGACGATGAGATCCCGCCCCTCCACGAGCTCGACGCCCATCTGGCGGGCCAGGAATGCGTGCTCGAAGTAGGCGGAGTTGAAGACGCCGGGGGTGAGCACCACGACCGTGGGATCGTCGATCCCGGTGGGTGCGATCGAGCGAAGCGAACGCAGCAGGGAGGCGCCGTAGTGTCCGACGGGCCGGATGCGATAGTTCGAGAACACGTTCGGCAGCACTCGCGTCATCGCCAACCGGTTCTCGAGCACATACGAAATACCGCTCGGCACCCGAAGGTTGTCTTCGAGGACGCGGTGCGTGCCCTCGTCGTCGCGAACCAGATCGATACCTGAGACGACGCACCGAGCACCGGAGCGAACCGCGATCCCTCGCGCTTGCGGCAGGTATCCCGACGACGATTCCACCAGCCAGCGCGGCACGACTCCGTCGTTGATGATCTGCTGCTCGCCGTATACGTCGTCCAGAAACGCGTTGAGCGTCCGGACCCGTTGCGTCAGCCCACGCTCGACCGTCGCCCACTCGTCTGCCGGAATGATGCGAGGCACGAGATCGAGGGGCCAGGTGCGTTCGGTGCCCTCGTCGGATCCGTAGACCGCGAACGTGATACCTTGCCGCCGAAACAGGCTCTCGATGATCCGCAGCCGTCCGTCGAGGGTTTCGGGCTCGAACTGGGTGAGACGCTCGACCAGCAGCTCGTAATGGGGACGGGGACCGTCGGGGCTGAGGAGTTCGTCGAACCCATGCGGTTCGTAGCCAACCAGGACATCCATCGTGGCGAGGACGTTAGCTGCTCGATTCGACCCGCACGCCGGGAGCTGCGCGCGTTTCGTACAGGGTCGGCACGTGGCCGGTCGCATCCGAGTAACCCGCCGAAGCGGCCGCGATGAAGTCGCCGACCGCATTCTCGTCGACGAGAGCAACGGCGCAGCCGGCGAATCCGCCACCGGTCATGCGGGCGCCATGGCATCCCGGATGCCGGCGCGCCACCTCGGCGATGGCATCGAGCGCCGCACTCGACACCTCGAAATCGTCGCGCAGGCTGGCATGGGAATCATTCATGAGCCTGCCTACCTCGGCGACGTCACCCGCATCGAATGCGGCGGCCGCGGCGACCGTCCGGGAGTTCTCCGTGACGACATGCCGGGCCCGACGCCGAAGGAGGTCGGGTAGCCCTCGCAGCATCGCTTCGTCGGCATCGCGGAGAGCCGGCACCCCGAGTCGTTCGGATGCCTCCTCGCAGGCTAGCCGGCGTTCTTCGTACTCGGAGCCGGCGAGCTGACGCCGGGTCCCGGTATCCAGGATGACGATGCGAACGGATTGCGGGATCGTGGACTCGGTCAGATCCAGGGAGCGGCAGTCGATCAACAGGGCCCGGTCACGGCGACCCGCCGCCACGATCATCTGGTCCATGATCCCGCACGGCACGCCGACGAAGTCGTTTTCGGCGGACTGGGCGGCGAGAGCGGCGGAGCGCGGGTCCCAGTCACGGCCGTCCAACTCGGCCGCGGCGCGCGCCACGGCCAGCTCGAGTGACGCCGACGACGAGAGGCCGGCTCCCACCGGAACGTCGGTACGGACGGAGGCATCGAACCCGGTGTGGGCGCCGACAGCTCGCAGTGTGCCTGCGATGTAATCCGACCAGTCGCCGCGCCGTTCGATCTCGAGCAGGTCGAGGTCGACGAGACCGTGGTCGTGGGAGGCGACGCTGACGAGTGGGTCGGTCCGGCGGGCGGCGGCGAGCCACGTGGCACGTTCGATGGCGATCGGGAACACGAAGCCGTCCTGGTAGTCGGTGTGGTCGCCGATGAGGTTGACACGCCCGGGTGAGCGCACCACGAGTTCCGGCTCCCTTCCGTACCGAGCTTGGAAGTCCCTCATCACGAGGTCACGCATCGGTCACCTCCAGGGCGCGGAGCCGATCGGCGATCTCTTCGGCGGTGATGTCTCGCTGCGGTTCGGCGAGCATCTCGTATCCGACCATCCACTTCCGCACCGAAGCCGACCGCAGCAGCGGCGGGTAGATGTGTCCGTGCAGCTGCCAGTGGGATTCGTCGCCGACCGGCGCTCCGTGCCATCCCATCGAATAGGGGAACGGAACCCCGAAGACTCGGTCGTATCGACCGAGCACATCGGACAACAGCTCGGCCAGACCGTCTCTCGATCCGCCGTCGAGGTGCGCAAACGACGGCGTGTGGTCCGTCGGGACGAGGAGGAGTTCGAAGGGCCACACGGCCCAGAACGGAATGACGGCGACCCAGCCATCCGAGACGGCGACCACCCGGCGTCCGACCTCGAGCTCTTGAGAGACGTAGTCGAGCAGCAGGATCCGCCCGGTCTCGTCCAGGTGCCGGCGTTGCCGAGTGTCCTCCTTGGCCGGCTCGACGGGGAGAGCGTCACCCGCCCAGATCTGACCGTGGGGATGCGGATTGGACGCACCCATGGCGTTTCCACGGTTCTCGAAGATCTGCACCCACCGATAGGTCGCCGCCAACTCGGCGTACTGGTCGGACCACAGGTCCACCACGGTGCGCACATCCGTCGCGGGCAGGTCGGCGAGGTCGACATCGTGACGGGGCGAGTAACAGATCACCCGACACGTTCCCGCCTGGGTCTCGGCGAGTAACAGCCCGTCATGGTTTCGGGCCGGTTCCACGTCGGGTCGAAGCGCCGCGAAGTCATTCGTGAACACGAACGTCGACCGGTAGTCCGGGTTCTCCTCTCCCCCAGCCCGAGCACTCCCCGGACAGAGATAACACGACGGATCGTGGACTGGCCTCCGGGCGGGAGGCTCGGACTCGGTGGCGCCCTGCCAAGGCCGGTTCGTCCGGCCGACCGACACCAGCACCCATTCACCGGTCAACTGATTGAAGCGGCGATGCGGCGAGTCCATCACGGCGCCACGACGGCGCCGCCGAACGGCGCCAGCTCGATCTCGAGCGCCCCTTCGACAGCTTCCACCTCGATGCGGCGCGGACCGTCATCACGAAACAAGCTGACGCCTTCTCCGACGAACGCGCCCGGAATGGCAACCCGCACTGGCTGGTCGGTCCCGTTGATGGCGCCGACGTACCAGGATGCACCGGCGCGGCGTGCCACCACGACATGCGATCCTGGCGTTCCATCGAGGAACCTGGTCTCCTCCCATACCGCCGGAACGTCCCTGAGGAAACGCTGGACCGCCGAGGACTGGGCACGATATGACGTGGCCGAGTCGGCGAAGTGCTGCAGGCCCGACTCGAACACGACCGCCAGCGCCAGCTCGTGGGCGTTGGTGGTGACATGCGGAAACTGGACGTCCGAGAACGTCACCGGCGTGTAGTCCATCGGCCCGATCACGTTGCGGGTAAACGCCAGGACGGTGTTGTGCCACGGTGCCGCCTCCGGGTAATCGGCCCGGAAGTCATATTGTTCAGCGCCCGCCACGCCCTCCATGGTCATGAGGTGCGGCCAGGTCCTCGACCATCCTCGCGGCACCGTGCTGCCGTGGAAGTTGACCATGATCTGGCGGTCAGCAGCGTCGCGCAAGATGCCGAGATACAGCTCGATGCCGGCCTGCTTGTCCGAGTGGAAGAAGTCGACCTTGATGCCCGCCACACCCCAGTCGGCGAGCTTGTCCATCTCGGCCCGGCGGGTGTCTGGGTCGAACATCCGGTCGCGGGGTTGTTCGGTGACCGCGTTGTTCGGACCGCCGGAGTTGTACCAGAAGAAAGTGCCGACGCCTCGCTCCGCCGCGTAGGCCACCAACTCGGCCACGGCGGCGTCGTCGTGGACGTTCCAGTTGGCATCGACGAGTGTGTGCTCCCACCCCATCTCGGCCGCGAAATCGACAAACCGCCGAAGGCTGTCGAGGTCTCGAGGGCTGGCGTGGTCCGACCACCAGCTCCATGCCACCCGGCCCGGCCGGATCCACGAGTAGTCGCCCGACGGCGGAGCGGCGAGGGCATTGACGAAATCGCTGTTGGCGACATCCGCAGGTGTGCGGCCGACCAAAATCACGCGCCACGGCAGCTCCCACGGAACCGAGGATCTGGGCTCACGGTCTCCGACCCCAAGTCCCTCGGCGACCTGGGGAAGCACCATCCGGTATGTGCGACCAGTCCGGTGATTCGAAAGATGTCCACCGACGTAGTCGTCGCCGAGATCGGATTCAGCGAGGAGCACCCACACGCCGTCGAGTTCGAAGAGGGCAGGCATGTTCCAGCTCGGGACCGGCGCCGCGAGGCCGATGGGTACTCCATTCGAGTAGAGGTTTTCGTAGGCGGGGGCGAAGTAGTCGGCCGGTTGGGTCGCCTGGATCCAGGCACGCCCGTCGGCGGCCAGCGAGAACGTCGTCGCTTCCTCGAGCACGGTGGCGATATCCGGCCCGTCCGGCATCCGGTACCGGAACGCCACCCCATCGTCTGCCGCCACCAGATCCAGTTCGAGATGAAGGCCGTCACCGTTGGCGAACGTGAGCGTTTGAAGCTGGGCGCGCAGGCGGCCGGACACGGCCTTGCCATGGAACAAGGCGTACGGCTCGTCGACGATCTCGACGTCGGAGGCGCCAACGAAGCGGAGTCCGGCAACCAGATCGGTGTCGGCGCGCCGGACACCCAGCGCGGAGCTCTCGATGACTTTCGACCCGAATGCCTCGACGCCGTAGATGAGAAAGCCGTCGTCGCCGAGGGCCACCGTGATGGCCGAAGTGCCATTTGGCGATCGCACGGTCCACTCACCCACGGATTGCTCCTCCACACAGGCGGCGCCGAGCGCCAACGCCGCCACGATCAACGCTGCGAGCCATTTACCCCTCACTTCTCACAATTCGTAGGTGCTCGCCGGCACGAGCGTCGACGATCGACGACTCGCCATCCGGCCAGGCGACGGTCACCACCGCTTCCGTCGACCGGCCGAGACCGACGTGAATCTGGGTCGGGCCGCTCGACAGGTACCCCCGCGCGGTGCGCACGGTCCTCAGCAAGGTCTCGTCACTCGTTTCGACGGTGACCGACGACCCCACGGCCATCACGTTCTGTGTGCCGATCCATCGCAGGTCGAGCGTCAGCGAGTTCCCGCCACACACCTGGTTCTCGAAGACCATCGCCGGAGCATTGAGATTGTTGATGACGATGTCGAGGTCGCCGTCTGCGTCGAGGTCGGCCATCGCCATGCCGCGGCCACCGTCTTCCGAAGCCAGACCCCAATCCGGCATCGGCGTCATCGAGTTCCCTCCCTCATTGCGAAACACCTGGTTCTCCTCGACGAGGCTGTGGTCGGGAAGGTCGGGAAACAGCGAGTCGGCCGCCATGCCGTTGACGACGTACAGGTCACTGAATCCGTCGTGGTCGAGATCACCGAACACCCCGGACCAGCTCCATCCGGTTGCGGTGAGGCCAAACGGATCGGCCGAGCTCTCGTAGTCGCCGTCGTTGAGTTGGAGCACGTTGGCCATCACCTGAGGATCGCCCTCGGGCGTCGGTTGGGCTTCCATGTCCTCGAAGATGGGCGCCCACGCTTCCAACGTCGCCGGGTCGTCGGTCATCGGATGCATGTCGGTAGCGAACACGTCGAGGTCCCCGTCGTTGTCGACGTCGGCTGCGTCGAGGCTCATGGTCGAAAACGTGGTTTCGCGGAAGGGTGCGGCGGCCACCCACAGGCCGTCTTGATGCAAGAAGACGGCGTCCGGTGTGAGAAGGTCGTTGCCCACCATCACGTCCGTCGATCCGTCACCGTCGAGGTCTTCGAGCAGCAGGGCGAGCGCCTGGGCTTGGGTCGCGAGGGTCTGCCGCTGATAGCCGTCTGGGGTCGCTTCGTACACGAACACCCCGCTTCGTCCGCCGAGCAGCGGCGCAAATTCGCGATCCTGGGTCAGCTCGGCGTTGTACGAGCCGGTGACGAGGTCCAGGTCGCCGTCACCGCCCAGGTCGTCCCAGGCCATCGAGTAGGCGACGGCATCGATGCCGTCGAGCGGTGTCTGCTCGAAGCCGTCCGGGGTGTTTCTCATGAGGATCGGCGTGCCGATCCCGGTCGTCAGCGCGATATCCACCCGTCCGTCACCGTCCTCGTCGACAGCTGCCAGCGCGCGGAACCGTCCTTCGATCAGGTCATCTCGTTCGAACGTCATGGAGCCCCTGTTCCAAAACACATGTGATGCACCGACCAGATTCCCCAACGCGAGATCGAGGTAGCCGTCGTCATCGAAATCGGCGACGGCCACTCCCGAACCGGTGCCGTCGAACACCGTTGTGGTCTTGTGCGGCCCACGGGTCTCATGCTCGAGGGCATGCGCGACGAACTTCCCCGAGCATGCCGACTCGGCATGAGGACGGACATCGACATCGACGCCCACCGACCCGCCTCCAACTCCACAAGCCGAGACGATCACCAAGAGCCCGACAAGAACACGCCGCATACGGACAAGGGTCCCCGCCCGGTGAGGCGGGGACCCTCCCATCATCCGTCGATCAGCCGCCGAGGACGGCGTTGACCTGCTCGTTCGCGGCGTCGAGAGCTGCGTACGGGTCGGTCTCCTGGCCGATCAAGATGGCGTCCATGACCGGGCCGATGACGGCCTCGATCTCGGAAGCCACGCTCGTGATCGGGAACAAGAAGGTCGTTCCCTCATCCACGTGCACGGTGAACGCCGAGACGTCGACGCCGTTGGCGGCATGCGTCTCCTGGGCGATCTCCGTCGCAGAGGGCACCGCAGGGAAGACCACGGCGCCACCGCCGACGATCTCCTGGCATTCCGGCGAAGCCATGTGCTTCACCCACTCCCAGGCTGCTTCGGGATTCTCAGCCGACGTCGTGATCGAGTCAGCCAGACCGTTGAACATCGAGGCGCGGCCCTCAGGGCCTTCCGGCAGCGGCGCGAACACCGTGTCGATGCCCTCGAGGCCGGTGTATCCGCCGATCGTCCATGAACCGTTGGTCATCGTGGCGACGGTGCCGTTCTGGTACAGCGTCATGCCGCCCAGCGACTGCGTGTCCTCGAGTGGAGCGATGAAACCCTCCTCGATGCCACGGCGGAACCACGACAGCGTGTCGGCGAGTCGATCGTCGTCGTAGTTTGCCATCGTGCCCCACGGGTTCTTGTCCAAGAACTCGAATCCGGTCGAAGCCGCAAACGCGGAGAAGGTCGTCTGACCGAATGCGCCGAAGTTGCCCTCGAGGCCGAAGCCGTACGTCTCGACGTTCGACGGGTCGAAGCCGTCCTCGTCGCCGCGCACGCCGTTGGCATCCACCGACAGTCTCTTCAGGATGTCCTCGAACGAGCCACCGTCCTGGGGGTTCCAGGTGGCGCCGGCCAGGTCGTCGGCGGTGACGCCCGCCTCGTCGAGCTTCGCAGCATTGGCGGCGACGGCGATGGTGTCCCAGTCCTTCGGCCAGCCGTAGCGATTGCCCTCGGGGTCGGTCCACAGGTCGGCGAGGCCCGGGAAGTAGATGTCCGTCACGCCATCGCGATCGGAGAACTCATTGAGCGGCACGAGCACACCCGACGCAACCAGTTCCGGATAGCGGGCCAGGTGATCGGTGAACACGTCCGGAGCGGTGTCGGAGGCGAACGCCGTCGTCAGACCGTCCCAGTAGTCACCCCAGCCGAACTGGCTGATGACCACATCGATGTTCGGGTTGGCAGCCTCGAAATCCGCGGCGCACTGCTCGTAGAACGGCTGCTGGTTGGAGTCCCAGAGCCAGTAGTCGATGGTCACGACATCGCCGCCGCCGGCGGCCGTGGTGGCAGAACCACCAGCAGCAGTCGTGGCGGTGGACCCGTCATCGCCCCCACAGGCAGCGACTACGAGCGAGAAGACCGCCAGGAAGGCGATCAGCCTCGTTTTCTTCATCACGTTCATTCCTCCTTGTACGTGGTCGGGTCCGGTGGACCCTCTCTTGGAGATCACTTGATCCCCGAGAACTGAATGGAATCGACGACCTTGCGCGCCGTGAGAGCGAACAGCACGAGGATCGGAAGTGCGGCGATCATCGTCCCGGACATGAGGCCTGCCCAGTCGGGCGCGATGCCGGGCTGCTGTGAAGTGAAGAAGCTGAGCGCCACCGTGAACACGTGCACCTCACGTTCGCGGCCGACGACCAGCGGCCACAGGAACTCGTTCCAGGCGGTGATGTAGGTGAGGATCGCCAGCGTGAACATCGGGCCACTGGAGATCGGCAGGATGATGCGGAAGAACGTTCGGAAGTGACCTGCCCCGTCGATGAGAGCGGCCTCTTCGAGGGACCGGTTGATCCCCAGGAAGAACTGACGCAAGAAGAACACTGCGAAGGGTGTCATGAGGAAGAACGGGGCGATGATCCCCGGCAGGGTGTTCAGCCAGCCGAGGTTCCGGATGAGCACGAAGTTTGGGATGAGCGTGAAGATCGGCGGGATCATGAGGCCGGCGAGGAAGACCAGGAAGACGGCGTCCCGACCGGGCCATTCGAGCCGGGCGAAGGCATAGGCGGCCATGGCGCTGAAGATGACTTGCCCGATGGTGATGACCGTGGCGACCACCACCGAATTGGTGAGGACGGTCGTGAAGTCGAAGGTTGCCCCGCCGGCGGTGATCGGCTCGAGGCCGAGGACCTTCTCGACGTTGATGGTCGTCGGCTGGATCGGCAGCAGCGACTGACCCGAGGTGAAGAGGGCCGAGTTCGTCGAGAATGCCGTGCGGATCGCCCAGTAGAACGGGAACAGCGAAACGAGGATGATCAGGGTCATGAATCCCCACGCCGCGACCCTTCCCATGCGGGGCCGTTGCTTCGTTGCGGCCATGGTTCCGTGTCCAACGCTCATGAGAGGTCCGACTCCCCAGCTCTGAGCATGCGCATCTGGAAGATCGTGACGACGAGCAGCAGGGCGAACAACGTCACCGCGAGCGCGGCGGCGTACCCGAATTTGTTGCGCGAGAAGGCGTTTTCGAAGATGTAGAGGTAGATGACGCGCGAGGCGTTGATCGGCCCACCTGGTCTACCGCCGAAGCCACCGGTAGCCACCGCCACCGTATCGAACACCTGGAACGACCCGATCACGGTGATCACGAGTACGAGGGCCAACACGGGCCGCAGCAGCGGCAGCGTGATGCGGCGGAACATCTCAGTTTCGGTGGCGCCGTCGACGGCCGCCGCTTCATAGAGCGAACCTGGGATCGTCTTGAGACCCGCGAAGATCAAGAGCGCGGTGTAGCCCATGTGTCGCCACGTATTGATGCCGGCGATCGTGGGCATGACCCAGTTAGGCCGCCCGAAGAAGGCGATCGGTTCGATTCCGACGAATTCCAGCCACGTGTTGACCACCCCGACGTTCTTGTCGAGGAGCCACAGCCACAACAGCGCCACGACGACGTTGGGTACGAGCCACGGCAGGAGCATGATGCCGCGCACGGTCACCGACCGAGTCAGCCGGTCCATCATGACGGCGATCGCCATCGCCAGGATCGTCTGGGATCCGATGTTGATGGCGACGTACACGCCCGTCACCTTCAGTGCGTTCCAGAACAGCGGGTCTTCGAAGACAGCCTGGTAGTTCTCGATACCGATGAATTCACCTTCGTTGGCGAGCAGGTTCCAGTCGGTCAGTGAGATGTACACGCCTCGAATCGCCGGCACCAGGTAGAAGACGACAAAGCCAACCAACGCGGGGAACAAGAAGATCAGCGCGACCTTCAGGTCGCCCAGCTTGCGACGGGTCGGTTCGGCGACGGCAGCAGCCATCAGCCGCCCTCCGGTGCGACGGTGATGACGTGGACGTCGTGGTGGCCGACCGAGGTTGCGTAGGCCCGGGTCACGCCTGACACGCTCTCGCCGGTGGTGAGGTTGCGCACCGTCGCCGGGGATTGCAGATCCATGCCCAGGTGTTCCCACCCGACGCTCAATAGTGCGTCCTGCCGGTCGCCCGTGTTGAAGAGCCCCACGGCCCACGATCCGTCGGCGAGGGGTCGAGCCCAGACATCGCCGTGGCCGTGGCCGTCCTTGTGGACGGGGCGTGCTTGGCGTCCCAGCGGATCCTGGTCGATGGCGATGAGGTCGGCATCCAACAGCAGGGAGGCGGTGTGGTCGTCCATCGAGCGGACATCGCAGCCGATCATGAGAGGGCTGGCGAGGAGACACCAGAGGGCGAAGTGCGAACGATATTCGGCATCGGTCATTCCGCCTCGCCCGACGTGGCCTTCGCCGCCCATGCCGACGACGAGCATGTCCGGATCGTTCCAGTGACCAGGCCCGGAGTAGGGATGCAGGTCGGCCTGCAGATCGAAGCCGAGGTGCGATACGGAATCCCAGGTGTCGAAGATGTCGACCGTCGTTCGCCACATGTGGGCGCCGACCGAGGCTCCCCACGTCCACGGCTTGTTGAAGCCCCATTCGCACACCGAGTACACGATGTCGCGCCCGGTGGCTCGGAGGGCTTGTCCCATCCGCCGGTACAGGGACACCGCGTCCGATCCGGCGGCCGTGTAGCAGTAGTCGTACTTCAGGAAGTCGGCACCCCATTCCGCGAAGGTGTGGGCGTCTACATCTTCGTAGCCGTAGCTGGCCGGGAGGCCCTCGCACGTGTGCGTGCCGGCGCACGAGTAGATGCCGAACAGCAACCCGCGGTCGTGGATCTCGCGACCCAGTTCGTCCATGCCCATCGAGAATCGTTCGGGGTGCGGAGCGAGCCGGCCATCGATGCGCTCAGGTGCCATCCACACGTCATCGATGACCAGGTATTGGTAGCCGGCGTCGCGAAGGCCTGACTCCACCAGCGCATCTGCGGTGGCCAGGATCAAGTCCTGGTCGATGTTCGGGCCGAACGTGTTCCAGCTGTTCCAGCCCATCGGTGGGGTGGCCGCAAGCACTCCGATGTCCTCCTCCGGACCCTCGGTCACGTCAGCGTTGACGCAACCCGATGACCCGACTTCGACCATCGTACGTCAGCGTTGACGTAACTGTCAACGGTCGGATTTTCGCGACCTCTCAGGTCGTGTGCCGGACGACGAGTTCGACGGGAATCGCCACCGGATCTGGGACGGCGCCGTCGGAAGCGAGCGCCACGGCCATCCGCACGGCTTCTACACCGACCCGCTCTCGGTCCAGGCGAACGGTCGACAGGGGCGGTGTGATGAGCTCCGTCATGGGGATGTCGTCGAATCCCACCACCGCCACGTCGCCCGGGACGATCCGGCCGGACCCTTGCAGGTACTGCAGCGCCCCAATCGCCATCACGTCGTTGTAGGCGAACACCGCCGTGGTGCTCGGATGCTTGCTGATGAGCTCGTCGGCGGCTCGACGCCCACCTTCGAGCGTCGGTGCGGCGCGCGCGATCAGTGAGCTGTCGAGACCGGCAGCTTCCAGCGTTGAAACGAACGCACCTTCCCGCCAGCGCGAGTGCGACCGCACATTCGACAGCATGCCCACTCGACGATGGCCTCGTTCGAGAAGGTGGGCCGTGGCGAGGGCGGCTCCAGCGCGGATGTCCGACGCCACCGACGCAATCGTCGGAGCAGGAGCCTCGGCGTCCACCACCACGATCGCGAGACCGCCTTCGGCGAGGTCACGCAGGATGGGTTCCGTCCCGAAGACCGGGAAGATGATCACCGCGTCGACGCCCTGCGACGCCATCCGCTCGAGGATCTCCGTCTGGAGATTGGCGTCGTCGCTCGTGGCCGACAACAAGATCGTGTGGTCCCGACGGCGCGCCGCCCTCATCACACCGTCGGCGAGCTCAGGGAAGAACGGGTCGGTCAGCTCACCGACCACCAGGCCGATGGTCTTTGTCTTGCGCGTCACGAGGCTGCGCGCAGCCAGATTGGGGAGGTAGCCGACGTCCTTGATTGCCGCCCGTATGCGCTCTCGGGTGGCTTCCGACATGCCCGACTCGCCGTTCACGACGCGCGAGACCGTTCGGGTGGAAACGCCCGCGGCGGTCGCCACATCATGCAACGTCGGTTTCTTCATGTTCGACCTTTCAGCGCCACCGACGATCACGTCAGCGTTGACCCAACTGTATGGCAGGCTCGGGAGGTCGGTCAAGACCCCAGGTCGAGCACGAGTTCCACTTCCCATTCGTCCGACTCGCCGGTTGGCACGAAGCCGAGGCGCTCGTAGAACGGCCCGGGACCGCCCCTCCGAGGCACGACGGACGTACCGAGGCGAACGCCTCCTTCTTGGCGGACGTGGTCGATGATCAACTCCATCGCTCGCCGCCCGTATCCGCGCCCTTGGTAGCGGTAGTCGACCATGAATCGCCACAGGTAGTAGCCGTCGGACGTGCCGAGCATCGCCAGCCCGACCGGGAGGTCGCCGGCATAGATGCCGCGCACCCAGACACCGTCGTTCAGAAACGCCCGGGCGAGCGTGTTCTTGTTGTCCGCCACGAACATGCGCTGGGACGGCGCCACCGTGAGGCGCATCATGTCGGTCCCTGAGTCATTGTCCAACTGGCGCAGCTCGATGGCGTCGGCGGGAGGGAGTTCGGCGGGGTTCGGTCGCGGCTCGAGCTCTCTGAGGAAGTGCACGGCGCGCTCGACCTCCTCGAATCCGATCGAACGGTGCGCGGCGACCGAGACATCGTTGCCGATGTCGGTGTCCGAAGCCAGGTAGTCGGCGAAGGCCCCCCGCGCCCACGCCTCCACCTCGGCAACGAGAGCCGCGCCGACGCCGCGGCGACGGTGGCCCGGCCGCACGTACCACTCCTCCAGATAGGCGATCCGCTGTTCGCCCGCGGGGCGGTCCCACGCGCCCTCGGCGTGTGAGCGGAGCTGGGCAGCCGCGTAGCCGACCAGCTCCGAGCCGAAGGCTCCCACGACCACCCCGCCCGGCGAGAGGTACTCGTCGATCGGCCAGTCGCGGTCCTCGTCCGGGAACAATTCCGCGCGCATGACCTGTAGTTGGTCCTTGTCGTGACCGGTGAGTCGGCGGATCTCCATGCGCCGAGTATCACGCGTCTCGACGGCGCGCGCTCGAACGGAAGGTTGACGAAGGCGTTCCGTCCGAGTACATTTGCATCATGACGCAAACATACAAGAGTACGTCGCAAGAGCTGGAGGCGCTCATCTCACCTGCCTTCTTCAAGGCGCTCAGCGACCCGAATCGCGTGACGCTCCTCGCCGAGCTGTGCGAACGAGGCGAACCCTCCACCGTCAGCGAAGCTGCCGGCTGCTGTGCGGTCGATCTCTCCGTCGTGTCTCGGCATCTCGCAACCCTGCGCGATGCCGGGCTCGTGGTCGCCGACAAGCGAGGCCGTGAAGTGTTCTACCGGGTCGACTACCCGGGATTGTCCAAGACGTTGCGTTCGATCGCCGATGCCATCGACGCCTGTTGCCCCGAGGAGGCATCTGCATGACCGATACCGACACCACCCGCCAGAAGGTCTCCGAGGCCTACGCCAAGACCGTGACCACACCGAGCGACTCGTGCTGCGACCCCAAGGGTGTCGCCGTCCAGTGGGGTGGCTACGCCCGCGCCGAACTCGACCTCCTGCCGGCCGATGCCGTCTCGAACGCACTGGGCTGCGGCGACCCACTCGCATTCGCAGGCGTCCAAGCCGGACAGACAGTGGTGGACCTCGGCAGCGGGGCGGGGATCGACATTCTCATCGCGGCGCGAAGAGTCGGCCCGACCGGCCACGTGATCGGCATCGACATGACCGACGAGATGCTCGAACGCGCGCGCGCCAACATCGCCGAGGCGGGCTTCGACAACGTCGAAGTACGGAAAGGCATCATCGAGGACATGCCCGTCGAATCGGGGACCGTCGATTGGGTCATCTCGAACTGCGTCATCAACCTGTCACCAGAGAAGGACCGCGTGTTCGCAGAGATCGCGCGCCTCCTCAAGCCAGGTGGTCGCATGCTCGTGAGCGACATCGTCGCCGAGGAACTGCCCGCCGAACTGCGCGAGAACGAGGCCCTGTACAACTCGTGCATCGCCGGGGCGATCAGCGAATCGGACTACGTGGCCGGCTTGACGCGGGCGGGTTTGACCGACGTTCGCGTCGAGGGCCGCATCGCCTACGACGAGGCGCAGCTCAACGATCTCATCGAGTCCGACCTCGAGGCGGGCTGCTGCGGCGATGCGGACGGGACCGCCGAAGCGAGCCGCGTGCTGGCCGGCAAGGTGTGGAGCGCACGGGTGGTGGCCACGAAGCCAGCCTGACCGACCGAAGCGAGCCGCGCGGCCACGGAACCGGCTCGGGCGTCTCCTACGTATCGTTCTACGAGGAGGAGGTACGTGATGGTTCGACGTAGGTTGGCCGCCGCCCTGGCGGTCTTGTTGCTGGTGGCATGCGGCGGCAGTGACGGCGATGGGAGCTCAGCGGGTCCTTCCGCCGCCATCACCATCGAGAGCTTCTCGTTTGGCGATCCGATCTCGGTGGCGCCCGGCACGACCGTCGAGGTGACCAACGCCGATGGCACCAACCACACCTGGACATCGGTCGAAGACGTCTTCGATTCGGGCACCCTGGCGAGCGGAGAAACGTTCCGCTTCACCTTCGACGATCCCGGCGACTACCAGTTCCTGTGCCGGATCCATTCGTCGATGACGGGCTCGATCACGGTGTCCGGCTGACGTTCAGCGGCCGTCGAGGACGGTCCGGATCCGCTCGTCGAGTTCGGGCGGGATCACCGCATTCGTATCGCGCAGTTCGGCGAGCTGTGTGCGGGCATCGACGAGCGCCGCGTACAGCGGTGGGCACGTCGGGCATACCTCGAGGTGCGACTCGACGACGCGGGCCGTCGTGAGGTCCAGTGCGCCATCCAGATAGTCGGACACGTGTTGACGGGCATCCCAACACCGCATGGGGACTCCTTCGAGCTGCTTGCGCCGTTCCTGGCCTTCGGCGAGCGCCGACACGAGGGCCATCCTCCCTCGCCGCAACCGCTGCTTGGCGGCGGGCAGCGAGATGTCGTGGAGTTCGCCGATCGCCTTCACCGTCCAGCCCTCCACGTCGTGAAGCACGACCGCCGACCGGTAGATGAACGGCAGACGCGCCAACGAGTCCTCGAGTTCTTCCCGATCGGCCATTCGTTCGGCGACCTGGGCCGGGTCGACGGTGTATGCGTCGTCGCGCCAATGTTCCTCGACCTCGTCGACCACGACCTCCCGGTTGGCGCGCCGGCCGCGGTCTATGGCGAGGTTGTGCAGGATCCGCCGGAGCCAAGCTCCAAGCTGCGCGTCCCCGCGGAATTGATCCCGACGTTCGAGGGCACGAACGATGGTGTCCTGGACGAGATCGGCGGCGAGATGCGTGTCCCGCACGACCGACAGAGCGAACCGGCAGAGACCGTCCCGCTCGGCGGCTAGCTCGTCGTCGGTCCACGTCATATCGTTCTCCACATGGTGAAGGCTCCGTAGCTCAGAATGATCGCGCCAAACACCACCAGAGGCCACGCCGGTCCGGCGGCCAAGCCGACCGCCACGACGGCTCCGCCTCCGCCGAGCCGGATGAGGGCATCACCCCGACCAAGTACCGACGGCTCGCCCCGCTCGATGAGCGCTCGGACGAGACCATCGAGTTCGTCGTCGGTCCGCCGCCCCGTCACGCGGAACGCCTCATCTCCCGCGACCCGACCAATGAGGGTTGGAGTGGCGTAGATCCGCAGGTCTGCCACGCCGGCGTCCAGAGCGTCGAGTTCGGTGACCCGCACGTCCGGGTGGCGAGCGGCGAGCGCCACGACATGCGGGCGCATGGCGTGGCAAGCGGAACAGTTGAGCGCGGTGATCCAGAGGAGTTCGACCGGTGCCACGACGGTTGCCGAAGCCCGGAGCCCTGGCTGCTCCGAGCCCTCGCGTCCCCGGCGGTCAACTCACCGGCGCGGTCTCGTTGGTACGAAACCGGAACATGGCATAGAGAGGGCACCAGCCGACCAGGCCCGTGGCGAGCGGCACAAACCCGAGATACTGGAACACGGTGCCGAGTGTCCCGCCGACCGCTCCGCTCCAACCCATATAGAGCAGCACGGCACCGAGCACCACCCGGGCGATCCGATCCCATCCTGCTTCGTTCACGAACTTCATGATCTGCACTCCTCGTGAGATGAACACCCCAAAGACGAACGAAGAGGCAAAAGGGATACAGGGCGGGATCAGTCGCCGCAGCGACCGACCCACTCGACCTCGGGAACGACGCCGACCCGATAGGTGCTGACCACGCCGTCCTCGATCTCGAATCGGATCCTGAAGTCCAGATCGGACTCGTCGTCCGGGATGAATGTCAGGTACTCGTCGGCGTCCTCACCTTCGGGCGGATTGGACGGGACGACGTTGCCCGCATAGGTCGACCGGACCGCCGACGCCGTGTCGCCCACTCCGATGCCGGACAGCGTGCGGATGCCAGGCCCGTCGACGTCTACCCGAACGATCTGACCGGCCCGGACCATGAGGCGCAGCTGATCGGCGATGCCGGTGTCGGGATGGTGAATCCAAGAGGAGCAAGCCGGATCCTGGTCGGGGAGCTCCACGAGGTCACCGGGAACAGCAGCTTCGGCGTCGGCAAACGACATTTCGATCAGGTACGGACCAACCCTCCGCAGGGAAGCCGTCCACACGCCCATCAGGTCGGTGAGGTCGGGCTCCCCAACACCGAGCGTCGTCGTCGTGGTGGCTGCCCGGGCCACCGTGGACACCACGAGAGGGGCGGTCGTGGTGGGCGCGGTCAGCGGATCGACGTCGAGATCCAGGCCGTCGCACGCGACCACGAGGAAAACCAGCGTGAGTATGACGGCGCAGATTCTTCCGACTCCCATGTTCCTCCAACGACGTCCGGTGCCTCTGGGTTCCTGCCGTCGGACCCTGTTCCCCATCGGTCCGCGTGCGACCACAATATGGACATGAGACGGCTAACGACGATCGCAATTCTGATTCTGGTCATCGGCACCGCCTGCGATAACACGCCGACGACAACCGGCGGAGAAACCACGACGACCACGACCGGCTCGGCGACGACTTCCTCGCCTGCCACGTCCCAACCCTCGCCTCCGACCAACCCCCCTGCCTCGTCGACGACCCCTCCGACCGACCATTCGACCGTTTGGGTCTACTTCTCGTTCGGCGACGGCTCGGACTGCGCCATGGTCAAGGGGTTCGAACGAACCTACGAGGGCACCGGCGCGGTGGAGGCGGCATTCCAGGCACTCGTCGGTGGGCCTGACGACGAGGAAGCCGCCGTCGGAGCCGGTTCCTTCTTCTCGGCGGAGACCGCCGGGACCGTCAACTCCGCGCTGATCTCAGACGGCATCTTGAGCGTCGACTTCGCCGATTTCCGCGACCGTCTCAACAACGCTTCGACGAGTTGCGGAAGCGAGGCGCTCCTGAGCCAGCTCAACACGACCGCCTTCCAATTCCCCGAAGTCGACCGCGTGATCTATTCGATCAACGGGTCGTGCTCCACGTTCTTCAACTGGCTGCAACGCGAGTGCCAGGTGATCGATGCTCCCGGGACGTCATCGGGCGCCACCAACGAACTGGCGTCGGGTTCGGGATGCACCCCCGGCACCGACGAACTGCCAGACGGCCGCTGGTTCGGGTTCGTCTCGACCGCAACGGCCACCGCCGTCGAGTTCGATCTGGCATGTTGGTTCGGGGGCTCCGCAGCCATTCGAGCTGCCGCCGAGGACCAGATGGAATCGCCGCCTCCCAACGACTACTACATCCGCAACGAGTCGGCACAGCTGCGCACGGTCGCGGTCTCCGCTTCGGCGAACGCCAACTGGATGACGCAGAGCGGGGATCCGAACACGGCCCACGACACCGACTACGCGGCGTGGGTGGCCGAAGTGTCCCGGCGCTCGACGACCGGGGAGTGGCAACCCGGCGTCTGGCTGACGATCGAGAACGGCGTCACCACCCTCGTCACGGAGCAATACGTTCCCTAGAAGCGGTCCAGCCACTCCTCGAACGCGACGGTCAGCCGCCCGAGCCGCTCGAGCGTTTCGTCGTCGGCCACGTCGCCATGCTCGTCCATGAGGTGACGCGCGCCGCGCACGTACACGACGGGCTTCGGCATGAGGTGTGCGCCGAGATAGTCGAGCAGATGGCGAAGCTGCGCCTGGGCGAGGCGGGTTCCCCACTGACCAGACGTCGCTCCCAAGGTGGCCACCGGCTTGCCACCGAAGCCGGGATCGTGGCGCGAGACCCAGTCGATGACATTCTTCAGTGTCCCCGGTATCGAGCCGTTGTACTCGGGCGTGGCGATGAGCACCCCATCGCTTTCGGCGATGGCTTGACGGAGGCGTGCGACCCCGGCGGGTTCGGGATCCTCGTCGTCGGCGTTGAACGGTGGGATGGACGTCAGGTCCTCATAGACCTTGATCGACAGCCCCGCAGGAGCGACCTCGGCGGCAGCCCGCAGCAGCGCGCGGTTGAAGGAACCGACGCGCAAGCTGCCCGGAATCGCCAGAACCGACTTCGCCATGCGGCCACCCTACGGCACGGTCGGCCGGCGTACAATCGGCCGGCAACATCGACGAGGTACCCATGAGAGTCATCCCGCACTGGATCGGCGGACAGGCCACGGAAGGCGACGCCGACCGCACCGCCCCCGTCTACAACCCTGCCGAAGGCGCCCAACAGGCCGAGGTCGTCCTGGCTCAGACGGCCGACGTCGATCGCGCCGTTGCCGCCGCCTCCACGGCCTTCGACGCCTGGTCCCAGACGTCTACGAGTCGGCGCACCCAAATCATGTTCGCCTTTCGCGAGTTGCTGAACGCCCGGCGGAGGGAACTGGCGGAACTCATCACCGACGAACACGGCAAGACGTTGTCCGACGCCGAAGGCGAGGTCCAGCGCGGCCTCGAGGTCGTCGAGTTCGCCTGTGGGATCCCCAACCTGCTCAAGGGCGAGTACAGCGACGAGGTTTCGAGCGGCGTCGACAGCTTCTCCTTTCGCCAGCCGCTCGGGGTGGTGGCTGGCATCACCCCGTTCAACTTCCCGGCGATGGTGCCACTGTGGATGTATCCGGTGGCGATCGCCACCGGGAATACTTTCATCCTGAAGCCGTCCGAACGGGATCCGTCGGTCTCGTTGGCCGTGGCGGAGTTGTGGGCCGAAGCCGGTCTACCCGAAGGCGTCTTCAACGTGGTCCAGGGTGACAAAGTCGCCGTGGACCATCTCCTCGACCACCCCGGTGTGGCGGCGGTGTCGTTCGTCGGTTCGACCCCGATCGCCAAGTACATCTACGAACGTGGCAGTGCCCAGGGCAAGCGGGTCCAGGCGCTCGGCGGGGCCAAGAACCACGCCATCGTCCTACCCGACGCCGATCCCGAGTACGCCTCGGAGCATCTGGCGGCGGCTGCGTTCGGCTCGGCGGGGGAACGGTGCATGGCGATCTCGGCGGCCGTGGCCGTGGGCGATCAGGCCGACGCATTGCTGGAGGTTCTCGACGCCAAGGCGTCCGCCGTAAAGGTAGGGCCGGGACGCGATCCTGAAAGCGAGATGGGGCCGGTCGTGACGCCCCAGGCACGCGACCGGATCGTATCGCTGATCGATGCCGGCGAACGCGAAGGCGGCAAGGTTCGCATCGACGGGCGGGGCATCCGGATCTCAGGGCACGAGAACGGGTTCTTCGTCGGGCCGACCGTCATCGACGGTGTCACTCCCGACATGGAGATCTACCGTCAGGAGGTGTTCGGCCCGGTGCTGTCGGTCGTTCGCGCCCGCGACGTGTACGAAGCCATCGACATCATCAACGCAAACCCGTATGGCAACGGCACCGCCATCTTCACGTCGGACGGTGGCGCGGCTCGCACGTTCATGCGCAACGTCCAGGTCGGCATGATCGGCATCAACGTGCCGGTGCCGGTCCCCATGGCCTATCACTCGTTCGGCGGTTGGAAGGACTCGCTGTTCGGCGAACACCACGTCCACGGGCCCGACGGTGTCCGCTTCTACACCCGCGGCAAAGTCGTCACGTCGCGCTGGCCAGAACCCACGCACGAGGCATCGCTCGACATGCCCACGGCTACCTGATCGCCAAGTGGATCTCCAACTCTCCCGCCGGTATCTGCTCACGATGTTCGCGGCGCTCTACTTCGTGCAGGGCGTCATCCAGGCGTACCAGCTGAACTTCTTCAAACCGCACATGGACAGCGAGGGCATCGATGCCGACCGGCTCGCCGTCGTCGCCTCGCTGGCATTGCTGCCGTTCGTGATCAAGTGGATCTACGGCATCATCTCGGACCGGTACGCCTTGTTCGGCCGTGGGCATCGCGTTCCGTACATGCAGATCGGCCTCGTCGCCACGGCCGTCGCCTTCGTCGTGGCCTACTTCATCGACCCGTCCGAGAGTTTCGGAATCCTGGCGACGATGGTCCTCGCCGCCACCTTCGCCATGGCCCTGTTCGACACCACGGCCGACGCGCTGGCGGTCGACGTGGTCCCCCCCGAAGACCACGCCGACGTCAACGCCGCCATGACCGGGGGCCGCGCCGCCGGCCTCGTGGTCCTGTCGCTGGCCTTCGGCCTCATCGCCGACACCGTCGGATATCAGGCGATCTTCCTCGTCATCGCCGCCTTGATGGTGATCCCGCTCGTGATGGTGTCTCGAGTCCGAGAACCGAGCCACCGCACACCCGCCCATCAATTCGACCGCGCCGCGTTCCGAGTACTCCTGCAGCCCCGGTACCTCGTGTTCGCGCTGTTCTTGACCCTGGCGTGGACGGCGTTCCAGGGCATCGACGGGCTGGTCACGTTTTCGATGGCCAACGAACTCGACTCGTCGGGACGCACCATCGGCCTGTATGGCACGTTGAAGGGCGTCGGCATGGTCGTCGGGGCGTACGGCGTCCATACGATGGTTCACCGGTTCGGGCGACGAACGGCCGCCCTGGTCACGGTGGCCGCCGTCACCGCCGGCGGCCTGGCGTTCTCGGTGCTGGACACGGAGCGGAGCATTCTGCTGGCGGCGGTGCCGTGGGGGGTGGCCGTCGGGCTGCAGTGGACCACCTACGTGACGATGTCCATGGGTGTCACCGACACGCGCATCGCCGGCTCGATGTTCGCCATCCTCCAGACCATGTCGAACATCGGCATCGGCGCGGGCGAAGGACTGGCCACCGCGCTCTCGGACAACTGGGGCTTTTCGGGGGTGTTCCGCACGTTCGCCTTGGCCAACCTCGCCGTCGTTCCTCTCATCCTCTTCGTCACGAACCGGTTCGCACGCATGTACGCGCGCCACGAGACCGACGCCGTCGCCGAGGCGCTGTGATGCTCGACACGGTCGACGTGCTGCAACGCCTCATCCGGTTCGACACGACGAACCCGCCAGGCAATGAACACGCGGCCGTCTCTTACATCGCCGACCTGTTGGAGTCGCACGGCATCGCGACGCAACGCCTGGCCAAAGATCCCGACCGTCCCAACCTCGTCGCTCGCATCCCAGGAGACGGCCACGCTCCCCCACTGCTCCTCCAGGGCCACATCGACGTGGTACCGACGACCGACCAGCCGTGGTCGCGCGACCCCTTCGGTGGCGAGCTGGTCGACGGATGGATCTGGGGCCGCGGGGCCCTCGACATGAAGGGGGGCATCGTGATGATGCTCGATGCCCTGGTGCGTGCCGCCCACGCAGATAGTGCACCGGCCGGCGACGTGATGCTCTGCGTCGTCAGCGACGAAGAAGACGGTGGAACCCACGGCGCACGCTTCCTGGTCGAACAGCACCGCGAGCTGTTCGACGGCGTGCGGTACGGCATCGGCGAATTCGGCGGCTTTCCGCTCAGTCTCGCCGGAAGGCGTTTCTACCCCATTCAGATCGCCGAGCGCGTCGGCGTGAGGTTTCGGCTGACGGTGCGCGGCCAGGGAGGACACGGTTCCCTGCCGGTTCGAGGCGGCGCCATGGCCCGATTGGGTCGGGTGCTCCGCCGGCTCGACCGGAAGCGTCTCCCTATCCACGTCACCCCGGCCACTCGCCTCATGCTCGAAGCGATGATCGCTCACACCGACGGTGCGACCCGCCGAGCCCTGTCGGCGCTGCTCGACGCCCGCACGGCCGGCCCTGCCATGGCCGTGTTGGGGAGTCGCTTGGGCGTCCTGGAACCGGTGCTGCGCAACACCGTCAGTCCGACGATCGTGCGGGGGGGCGACAAGATCAATGTCATCCCGTCCGAGGCCACCGTCGAACTCGACGGCCGGATGCTGCCGGGTCTCGAACCGGAACAGTTCGCCGACGAGGTCCAAGCGATCGTTGGCGACAACGTGGAGGTCACCTGGACGTCGGAGGAGATCGGCGTGGGCGAACCCGACATGGGCTTGTTCGATCTTCTGGCCGACATCGTCCGGGAGGAGGACCCGACCGGCATACCCATTCCCTTCCTGCTGCCGGCGGTCACCGACGGCCGCTGGTTCACCCAGTTGGGCATCCAGCACTATGGCTTTCTGCCCATGAACCTGCCCGACGACTACGACTTTCGCTCGACGGTGCACGCTGCCGACGAACGCATCCCGGCCGAGGCCGTTCAACACGGGGCCGACCGCATGTACGAACTCGTGAGCCGGTACGGCCGCTGAACGGCCGGTGCTCATGAAGCCGTGGGATGAACTCACCGAGCGAGGCAAGTGGCGGCGGCTTCGCCCCGCCGCCTGGAATGGGTTGGCCGACTACCCGATCGCACCGACCAAGCTCACGTTCGTAGGCGGGTTCACCAACGCGATCTGCCGAGTGGACACCACCCACGGCGTGTATGCGCTTCGTGTCGACGTGTTTCAAGACCACTCCGATGCCGACGTCGACGTGGAGGTGGCGTGGCTGGACGCGCTGAGCCGCGACACGGACCTCGATGTGTCGCTCCCCGTCCGGACCCGCGATGGCCGCCCGTACACACACATCACGGGGCCGGGCATACCCGGCGAGCGGAGGGCGACGCTCTTCGAATGGATACCGGGCAAGCCCCTCGGCGACGACTTGTCGCCGAGCCGCTACCGCCAGTTGGGCAAGCTGTCAGCCGCCCTCACCGTCCACGGCGCATCCTTCGAGCCACCGCATCGGCCGATGGCTTGGGACCGCATCTTCTACTGGCCCGCAGAAGCCGACCCGTACGTCATCGACGACGAGCGTCACGCCCACCACTTTGGCGGCGGCCGTCGGGAGGTCCTGGACCGAGCCGTCGCCGCCATCGAACCGGCCTTCGACCGACTTCCGAGCGGCGGCGCCCAGGTCGTGCACGGCGACCTGCACCCGTGGAACGTGCATGTGCGACGGGATCGGATGTGGGCTCTCGACTTCGAGGACGTCATGTGGGCGCACCCCGTTCAGGATGTCGCCATCACCCTGTTCTACGAGCGCAGTCGGGAGGATTATCGAGAGCTGCGCGGCGCCTTCGAGGAGGGTTATCGCACCGTCGGCGGGTGGCCCGAGTCGTATCCGGGCGAGATCGACACGTTCATTGCGGCGCGCGGCGTCAGCTTCGTGAACTTCGTGTTGAACGTGCTCGATGATCCCGAGGACTACCTGTCGCTGGCCTTTCCTCGCCTCGAAGCTTTCCTCAGCGCTTGGGGCGAAACGCCGTAGCGAGTCCGACGCCCTGATAGGCGTCCGGAACCACCCCATTGGAGGCGTACAGGTAGAGCGCCGTCTGGAAGATCCCGCTGAGCGTCGACAGCATCACGGCGATCACGATGCCGGCGATGACGGCGAGCACGATGGCGGCGATGATGATGGCCGTCGAGCCGCTGAGGATTGCCAGGATCACCATGGCCGCCAGGGGCAAATACGCCAGGAAACCGAGCAGCCCGAATCCCACGTTGGCGACGACGTTCTCGCCCCAGGTCTGCTTGAACAGGCCGGCCGAACGCTTCACCGCATCGACGACGCCCACGCCCTCGACGACGTAGACCGGAATGACGAGGAACGTGACGAGCGTCCAGGCGAGTCCGGCCAGCGAGGCAACGAGCCCACCGAGGAAGCCGGCCCGCTCTTCGATGGCCTTGAGGATCGCCGACACGGTTGCGCTGATGGCCGACCATCCGAGGATCGCCGGCAGATGTTCGGTGGCAGCACGCAATGCTGAGCCGACGGTTGGGTCACCGCCGGCGAGCCGTTCGTACGCCGCACTCACCAACGCGGTGTTGAAGAACACCACGACGAAGCTCAGCGCGAAGTAGCCGAGGAAGCCGAACACGGCCGAGGCAGGGCCTTCGCCGCCCGTGATGATCACCACCGGGAGAACGAACGTGGCGCCGATCACGATCGAGGCGATCGACGAGAGCACGGGCAAGATCATCAGTTCCTTGTCGGCCTGGAGCACGTGCCACGAGGCCTTGGCCAGTTCTACGGTGTTGCGGATTCGTCCCATACCGCCAACGATACGACGCCGACGCCGGGAACTCGGTCAATCGCCGTCGAGAACGACGCGGTTTCGGCCCGCCTGTTTACCCCGGTACAGGGCTTCGTCTGCCCGCCTGATCGTGTCCTCGACCGAGGCGCCCGGGACGTGTGACGCCACTCCGAGCGTGATGGTCACGCCGACGTTGCGGCCGTGATGATCCACCGCATACCTCTCGACCGCCTTGTGGATCGTCTCGGCGACCGATCGGGCACCGTCGGTTCCGGCGTCCGGCAACATGACGAGGAACTCCTCGCCTCCCCAGCGGGCCACCGTGTCGTACTGCCGGAGACGATCGGTGATGATCGACGCTACGTCGTGCAACACCCGATCGCCAAAGGCATGCCCATACGTGTCGTTGAAGGCCTTGAAGCGGTCGATGTCGGCCATGATCAGCGCGAATTCCGAGCCGTGCCGCTCGGCCAGATTCGCCTGAGCGTCGAGGAGTTCGCGCATACGCCGTCGATTCAGCACGCCGGTCAGCGCATCCGTACTCGCCAGCGTCTCCATCTGCTGTTCCGCGGCGACCGAGGCCAACCGAAAGAAGTGGCTGGCGATCCCGGCGGCCGCGAAGGCGACGAGCGCGTTGGCGGCGTGAAGCACGTCGAGGAACCCAGCTCCCACCTCGACGGTCCCGGTACCGCTCGCCGCGAACAACACGACGAACAGCGCTGACAGCGCTACGACCACACCCACGCCGGTCCAGGTTCGTACCCGGTTGTTGAACAGCGAGATCGGCACGGCGCCGAGGAGGTGGTATTGGAACCCGGCCGACCAGCCGAGCGCCATCGTCGCCAATGCCGTGTGGACGGCCAGTTCCACGGTGGTGATCGAAACGGCCAGGAGGTGGCGGCCACGCTCGTTCATGATCCAGGCCACCGCCCAGGCGACGGTCGACACGACATTCACGAACCCGAGCCACGCAACGCCAATGAGGGGGAACACGACGATCAGCGTGGCGTGCACCGCCACGCCCAGCGCGCCGACGAACTTGATCGTCAGATAGAGCCGGTGGTCTTCGGGCCGTACCACATCGGGCCGGCGCATGAGCCAGCCACCGGCTTGACCGGTATCCATCACATCAGCCATCGACTCGGTGCCTCCACCCTGCTGACGTCGATCGTACCGTCACGGGCACC
>JBFKPQ010000016.1:0-26778 GCA_041628225.1 Acidimicrobiia bacterium
AGCCGCAGGAGCGCGAACGCGACGGCCGCGATCCCGATCAGCCGGCTGTAACGGTAGACCATGATCTCGTGGTGGCGGCCAGCCATGCCTCGGCCCATGACCCGGTGGGTGGGACGATGACCGTGGCGGCACCGGCCTTCTGGAAGAGCAACGTATCGGTGCTGGCCGTCTCGTTCACCGCCAACAAGACGGTCGAGCGGTACTCGTTGGACAAGAGCTGCTGGGCGGCGAACAGATCACGATCGGGCTGTCCGGTGACGAGCAGCAGGGCACCGCCGCGGCCGCTGCGCTGGAGTCGCGCCGCCACGGCGCGGATGTCGAGGTCATGATCCGGCCGTACCCGGGCGAGGGCTTCCATCACCGTGGCGTACGGCGTCGGATCGTTGTATGACATCACAGCGCCGCCCGCCCAGACCTCTGCGTCGAACCCCGAGCGAAAGAGATGGCGCACGATGGACGCCGCGCCGCGCACCGCTTTTTCAAAGGTGGCCGGAGAGGCGTAGGCGGCCGACCGGATGTCGAACAACACCAGGGCGCGCGACTGCCAAGGCGTTTCGAGCTGCTTGATCATCAGTTGGTCCCGCTTGGCCGAGGTCGGCCAGTGCACTCGCCGGAGGTCGTCACCGGTCTGGTATTCGCGGATCGTGAAGAAGTCCTCTCCGCCGCGGTGCGAGAACTCGGGTCGGGAGGCATGCACCGACGGATCGCGTCCGCGCACGATCGGGAAGCCCTCGAGGTCTTCGACCTCCGGATAGACGATCAACTTGTCACTGCTACCGCTCAGGCCACCGTTTCGAGCCAGCCGCAGAGGATCGCGGACCGTGATGCGAGCCGGACCCACCTGGTAGACCCCCCGGGGCCGGCAGAGGATCTGGTACGTGGCGGTCACCGCCTCGTTCCTGCTCAGCGTGTCGGTGTGGAAGCGGGCCGAGCCGAGTCCTTCGACCTCGTCCTCGACCGTCGGGTTGAGAAGTCGGAAGCGACCTTCTTGAACGAGGGTCGCCTCGACGATCGCCTGGTCGCCTTCGTGGACCAGCGTCGGGTTGAGCCGTCTCGTGACCGTCACCCGCGGCCGGGCCGCTCGCACATAGAGGAGCGCGGCGATCGCGCCGAGCGTCAGCAGCAGGGCAGTGGCGAGCAGTTCCTCCTCGCCGAGGGCAACCCACAGGACGATCAGGGCAAGGCTGGCACCCAGGGCAGCCCAACCCCGATCCGTGAGCATCAGGCGGAGTCTCGGGTGCCGGGCACGCGCAGGTGCCTGAGCACGGCGTCCAGGACTTCGGAGATGGTCGTACCTCGCATGTGGGCCTCGGGGCGGAGGGCCATCCGATGGGCCAGCACCGGATGGGCGAGGTCCTTGACGTCATCAGGAGTGACGTACTCCCGGCCCTCCATGGCGGCGCGGGTGCGTGATACCCGTTGGAGGAACAATGCCGAGCGGGGCGATGCACCAAGCATCACCTCGGCGTGGCGGCGAGTTCCTTCGACGAGGTCGATGATGTACGACCGGACGGATGGCGCCACGTGGATCCTGCGGGCGACCTCGATCATCTGGTTGACCTCGTCGGCGTGCACGACCGGCTCGAGGTCTTCGAATGTGGACCGGATCCCGTGTGTGTCGAGGATCTCCATCGCCTTGGCGTGGTCGGGATAGCCGATGACGAGGCGCATCATGAATCGGTCGAGCTGCGCTTCGGGGAGGGGGTAGGTGCCCTCGTGCTCGATGGGGTTCTGTGTGGCGACGACCATGAAGGGGCGTTCGAGCGGTCGGGTGGTGCCGTCTACCGTGACCTGACGCTCCTCCATGGCTTCCAGCAAGGCAGCCTGGGTCTTGGGCGACGCCCGGTTGATCTCGTCGCCGACGACGATGTTGGCGAAGATGGCACCGGGATTGAACTCGAACTGGCCGGCCTGGCGGTTCCACACCGAGACACCGGTGACGTCCGACGGCAGCAGGTCCGGGGTGAATTGGATGCGCTGGAAGGTGCAGTCGATCGATCGGGCCAGCGACTTGGCGAGCTGGGTCTTGCCGACGCCGGGGACATCCTCGATGAGCGCATGGCCTTCGGCGATCAGGCAGCTGATGACGAGTTCGATCACCGACCGCTTGCCCTGGATCACCTTTTCGATGTTGGTGGCGATCGAGGCAAATCTGTCCTGATACCAGGCGATCTGTTCCGGCTCCGGTGTGGTCGTTTGCACCGGGTCTACCTCCTCGGCGATCGGGAGCGCTGAGCCTATCAGAAGGCCCTCTCTAGCTTTTCTCGTGGTTACTATCTTCATGTCACGGCCGAGGGCGGAGGGAGCCACTCTGTGGGCATCGTCACGAACATCCTGCGCCGTCCGCTCCTGTGGGTCGAGGGGATGGTCACCTTGGCGACCATGCGTCGCCGAGGCGGGTGGGCCGTAGACGGGCGATATCTCGACTGGCGGAGATTTACCGCTTACGGCGATGCGTCGGCGGCGCCGCCTCCGTCGGACGTGGTCGAGTACCTCTCCTGGCGCCGCCGGCAACGGAGCATGCGCCGATGAGTCCGCTGGAGCAGGAACTCCTGGACGTCGATGGCGTGGCCAACGCCCACGTTCGCATCACCGACCGCGGGCCCACCGGTGTCCGCATCGTGTTGTCGAGTGGGGCTGATCGGGCTCGGGTAGCCGGCGACATTCGTCGCATCCTGGACCAGCGTGGGTTGACCTCGACCGTCGAGGACAGGCTCGATGACGTCGACGCCGAACGGTCGTTGCCCCCGCCGGCTGCGCTGCACCGCCCGAGTCCGCCGGTGCCCGGCCGAGATCCCGATTCGCGTCCCGAGCCCTATCCGCGTCCGCCGATGGCCCCTCGCACCTCGCCGGGAGCGACGGAAGGACTGGGGGTCACCGTGGAGGAGACGGCCGACTCGTGTGCGGTCACGGTGGCCCGCGGCGACCGCTCCGCCCGGAGGGTGGCACGTCGCACCGAGCGGTCGGTGCGGACCGCGGCCCTCGGCGCACTGTGGGAGTTGTTGGGTCGGACCGATCCCGCTCCCGAGCTGTCGTCCGTGACGGTCGCCGAAGCCGGACATCGCCGATCGGTCACCGTCGTGCTCGTCGGGGGAGATGCCGTCGGTGTGGGGTCGGCCATGATCGGCGCCACGGAACTGCTGGGCTTTCTCGAGGCCGCCGAGCTGGCCGCCAAAGCGATTCCCGCCTAGGCCGAGGCTCGGCTCGGATCGGTGGTCGGCAGGCTTTCGACGAACTCGATGACGACGTCGGGCACGAATTCGTCCACGATGGCGTCCTCGGGTTCCGGAAGGGTGACGACGTCGTCGGTCTCCGACCCGAAGGCAACCTGATAGCGATCGGCCTTTCCCAGGACGTCACGAATGAACAGCCGAGCGGGATCGGTGGGCGGCTGTGACAGAGCGCCCAGGTCTTCTTCGCTCGTCGACGCGATGGCCGTCCCTGTTCGGCGAAGCTCCCACAGCATGACTTCCTGGGCGACCTTGTCCGGCGACAGGGCATCCAGGCTCGCCAACGCCACGATGTCGGCCTGGCCGCTGGCGATGATGCCGAGCAGCGCCGCATAGCCCTCTCGCTCGGCGGCCTCGTCGGCGCGCCGGGCGTCCTGGCACACGCCGATCAGCTGGTAGCTGTTGCGTTCGGACCAGCGTCGAATCCGCTCGGACTGCATGAACGCAGTCTCGGCGGTGTCAGGTCCTGGAGTTTCGCGGACGTATCCGACGACGCGCATCGATCCCTCTCGCACCAAGGTTCGTACGTACCCGAGGCGCATTGTGACAGCGGACCGCGCGGTGTCAAGCACCCCGGCGCCGGTGGTATCGTGCCTGAGCTGTCGAGGTGGTCCGTGGCGAGAGCGCTCGTTCTCAATGCAACCTACGAGCCCCTGTCGGTCGTGAGCGTCCGTCGGGCGACGGTGCTCGTCCTCAATGAACGAGCCACCCTCCTCGAGGCCACCGATCGCATCTGGCATTCCGAGCAGCTCGAGGTCCCGGTCCCTTCGGTCGTCAGGTTGAACCACTTCGTTCGCGTGCCGTACGGCCGGACGGTGCCGCTGACACGCAACGCCGTCTTCGCCCGCGACGGACATCGCTGTCAATACTGTGCCGGGCCGGCGGAGAGCATCGATCATGTCGTACCCCGGTCGCGCGGTGGTCAGCACGTCTGGGAGAACGTCGTAGCCTGTTGCCGGCGCTGCAATCTTCGCAAAGGGTCCCGGCTCATCGAAGAGGCCGGCCTGGCGTTGCCGGCGCGACCTGAGGCGCCTCCTCGCTATGGCTGGATATACGCCAGAGCGGGTCCACGTGTGGACCCGCTCTGGCGCTCGTATCTGCTCGCCGAGTCGGCCTGACGGTCAGGCCGACCTGACGTTTGGTGAGATCATGGACCGAGAACGCCCTCGTCTTCCTCGACGACTTCCACCAGTTCCTGGTAGGTGACGGGGCTCTCGATGGTTCCGAGGAACATCGACGGCTGCGTCCAGGTGCAGACCGGCATGTCGTACTCGTCGCCCGGCAACGATGTGAGATCGACCCACACCGTGTCGCCGTCCGGCGTGTAGAACACGACGGCGTCGGGTGGCTCCACGGGATCCACGAGGCGGCTGTCGCGCGGTGCCGGGAAGAGCAGCCCTCGATACGCGGATTCGGCCGGCGTCACGAACTTCCTTTCCCGAGACGAGTAGTCGAGGTCGGCGAGGTCGGCGATGATGCCTTCCTGAACCTCGGGTTTGGCCGTCGAGGCGCCCTCGACGAGCGTCTCGATGTCGACGAACGCCGCAGTGGCGTCGACGTCATCGGAGAAGCGACCGGTGGTGCCATCCGCCCACACGGCGATGCCCGTCACGGACGGGTACAGCACGTTCGGGAAGGGTGCGTCCACCACACCGTCGTTGTTGAGGGTCACCAGGACGACGCCGGTGCCGGCGCTGACGACCAGGTCGGCCGCCCCACAGGCGTCCGCCGCCCGGTCGAGGATGGTCACGCTGAGGTCGCCTTCCCACGGGATGTCCTCACCGACCGACGCCACGGAGGCGTAGTCGGGCGCGGTCCATCCCTGGAGCGCAGCCGGCTCGGAGTACAGATCCCAGCGGGCTACGACGGCACCGTCGGACACGAGTTCGAGCGTCAGGTCATCCGCCTGGGTCTGCGGCACTTCGAACCCGACGGTCCAATGCGCCGGTAGCCCGACGGGTATCGACTGCAGGTTGGAACCCGGGACCGCGTGGGCCTGAGCCTTGGTGCGGTCGAGCGGGTAGACGACGCCTTCGTCGTCGACCAGCTGGAGCTGCGGATACCCCGGTTCGCCGGCGAGAGCCGTCGGCGAATAGGGGAGCGCGCGGGCCCCGTCGTTGCGAAGGGCCACCGACACCCTGACGTCGAGGTAGTTGTGTCGATCGAGCGACCGATACAATTTGGCGTCCTGGGCTTCGAAAGCCAGGGCCGCACCGACGTACCGCTGACCGAGGTCGAGTTCCTCGGCGGTGACTTGGACGGAAGTGGCCTGCGTGTCCTCTTCCGAGGTTTCTGTCTGTAGCGCGGCGTACCGGGGAGGCCCCGAATTGGCCGCGGCTACCGGAATAACCGCCAGGGCTGTGAACGCAGTCACAGCGAGCAGCACGAGTTTACGCACCATTGCCTTGCATCTCCTACCTTGCGTGACGCTGGTTGCTATCTGATGAGCATCGTCAGCCGGGTGGAGCCCATTGAGGGGTTTGTGGCCGGAAAGCGGATCGCAGTTTTGGATCCTATCGGCGTAATTACACTGGTGTTATTTGCCGCCCTCAGCGGATGATGACCACTGGGCACGGCGCTCGGCGAGAGAGCTTCGTCGACACCGATCCCAAGAGGCCCTCGAACATGCCCTGGCCGTGGGTGCCGACGATGAGCGCACCCGCCTGCCGGCGAGCGCATTCGGCGACGATGAGTCGGACGGGTTCTTCGCCTTCGATCGCGACGACGTCAGGGGTGTAGCCGGCGGCGCGCAACGCGTCAGCCAGCGCGGCCGTCCGGTCGCGGCCTCTGCCTTCGACGTAGTTGTGGATCATGGTGTCGTCGCCCGGCCACGATGCCGAAACCCTCGGTGCCGGTGGCGCATTTCCGACATATTCGGCGTCGGCGTCGATCTGCGGCTGCGGTCGCTCGCCGTAGGCCGATCGGAGATCTGCCAGCAGGGTGCGGGGGACTTCGACGACGGTGAGGATCGTGATGGTCCCGTCACCGACGAGTCGAGTGGCGAACTCGACGGCCTTCTCGGGCTCGAGGCCCCCATCGGTGGCGATGATGATGTCCACGGGCGTCCTTCCTGAGGTTGGGCACACCTTACCGATCGTCCCACCCCACACGAAGCAGCCAGTGCCCGATTTCTCGCGCCATGTCGGTGAGCCTCGGTGGCGGGGTGGGTTGGACGCAGCAGAGGCGGGGGTGATCGGGGGAAAAAAGGGGTCAAGATGGTTGACAAGTGGGCCGATGTGGTGCAAAGTGGGGCGCAGTGGAGGACACTGCACCATGAGTGACAGGAACGAAGTGACGTGCTCGTCGGCGAATACCAACACACGCTGGATGCGAAAGGGCGACTCGTGTTGCCCTCCAAGTTCCGCGATGCGTTCACGGACGGCTGCGTCATCACCAAGGGGCAGGAGCGATGCCTCTTCGTCTTCCCGCTCGACCGCTGGGCCGAAGAGGAGGCTCGCGTGAACGCGCTACCTCGTACCGACACCCGGGCCCGCCGATTCGCGAGGTCGTTCTTCGCGTCGGCTGACGGTCAAGCCCCCGACAAGCAGGGACGCGTGGTCGTCAATCAGAAACTGCGCGACTTCGCCGGCCTGGAAAAGGACGTCACCGTCATCGGGATGTCGGATCGCATCGAGATCTGGGACACGGCCTCCTGGGAGGCGCTGTCGGCAGAGGCAGACGATTTCTACGTCGGCATCGAGGAGGCGCTCTCCGAACACGGCATCTGACACAACTCGGGCGAGGCGATCGCCTGGTTCATCGCCAGCCCCCCGGATACCAGATTGGAAGGCCCCTTACTCCGCCCGCTTCCGTTTGGTGCCAGCGCCCGGGGGGCTGGCAATGCATCAGGATCCAGTCCCCGAGTACCACGAGCCGGTCATGGCGAGAGAAGTCACCAACATGTTCGAGTCGATTCCCGCAGGGACGGTCCTGGACGCCACGTACGGTGGCGGAGGCCACACGCGGGCGATCTTGACCGCGTTGGACGCGTCGAACACCGTGTTCGGCGTCGACCGGGACCAGGCGGCCATCGAACGGTTCGTGCCGCAGGCGCGGTTGACCGTTGCCCAGGGCCGCTTCGGTGACCTGGCCGCGTTGCTCGATGCGGCGGCGATCGATTCGCTGTCGGGAGCGCTCTTCGACCTCGGGGTTTCCAGTCACCAACTCGATCAGGCTGCGCGCGGGTTCTCCTACCGTCATCCCGGTCCGCTCGACATGCGGATGGGTGATGGCCCGCTCACGGCCGGCGAGATCGTGAATGAATGGTCGGAGGCCGCAGTGGCCGACGTCCTTCGTACGTACGGAGAGGAGCGCTTCGCAGGTCGGATCGCACGAGCGATCTGCGAAGCGCGACCCATCTCCGACACCGTCCACCTCGCCGAGGTGGTCAAGGCGGCCATACCGGCCGCCACGCGCCGATCCGGGGGACACCCGGCCCGGCGAACCTTTCAGGCCCTGCGTATCGTCGTCAACGACGAGTTGGCCGAACTCGAGCGCGGTCTCGATGCGGCGCTCGAACGGCTGGCTCCCGGCGGTCGATGCGTGGTGATCTCCTACCACTCGCTCGAAGACCGGATCGTGAAGCGACGTTTCACCTCGGGAGCAACGGGGTGCACCTGCCCGCCGGAACTCCCCGCGTGTGTGTGCGGCAAGACGCCGGAGCTGAGGCGTCTCACCCGAAAGCCGGTGCGTCCGTCGGCAGACGAGGTGGACCGCAACCCCCGGGCTCGCTCAGCTCGCCTGCGTGCGGTCGAGAAGGTCGCAGCATGACGGCCCGGCCACTTCGCGCCGCGAGCCGCCCTGCGCCGATCCGGGTCATCCACGGACAAGGAGCGCGCCGTCCTCGCATCGCCGGTTGGGTCGTGTACACGACTGTCGTCGCCCTGGCGTTCTTCGGGCTGATCTATTCGCAGACGTCGCTTGACGCGTCGGCTTTCGAACTCAAGGAGATCGAAGCTCAGATCGCGGTCGAGGAGACGCGTTACCAGGAGCTACGGCTCGAAGTGGCTCGCCTCCAGTCGCCCGCCCGCGTGGCTCCCGCCGCGGAATCCATGGGCATGGTTCTTCCCACGGCTCTCCACACGGTGACGGTACCTGGTGTCGTCGCCGCCGAGGACGAGCCGGTCACCCCGACCGACCTGCTCACGGCTGCGCCATGACGGCGCAGCTCACCATCTTCGAGGCCCGGCCCGGCGCTGGCGGCGGACGCTTCGAGGTACGGGCCACGAGTCCGGGACCTCCCGTCCGCCGGGAGATCTGACCGTGGGCGGGCGGACCCGCTCCCGAGTTTTCCAGCGCGCCGATGGGCGAGTGCTCTTCGCCGGGCTCGCCATGCTCATCGCCTGGACCGCCATCGGCTATCAGCTGTTTCGCATCCAGGTCGTGCAGGCCGACGAGTATTCGGCACGCAGCCTGGACCAACGCTTGACCGAGCGGACGTTCGCGCCGTATCGCGGAACGATCTTCGATCGCGCCGGCCGGGAAGTCGCCGTCACCGTCGACGGCGTCACGGTGTTCGCCAACCCACACCTCGTCGAAGATCCGATCCTGACCGGCCGACTGGTGGCCGCTGCGCTACGGCTCGATGAGGCCGAGACCATCGAGAAGCTCTCACGTGACACGTCGTTCGTCTTCATCCGACGTCAGCTCGAACGATCCGAGACCACCCAGCTCGAGGCCATGGAGCTTGCCGGTATCTTCTTCGAAACCGAGGCCAAACGGGTGTACCCCGCCGGCACGATGGCTGCCCAGACGATCGGATTCGTCGATATCGACGGCGTCGGCCGGGAGGGTCTCGAATACCGCTACGACGAAGCGCTGTCGGGCGAGCCCGGATACGTCATCTACGAGCGCGATCCGCGCGGGCGCCGGATCTCCCAGGGCATCTATCAGTACGTGGCGGCTGAACCGGGCAAAGACCTCGTCACGACCCTCGACCTGTCCATTCAGTTCATGGCCGAAGAGGCGTGTGTCGAGACGATCGAGCGTACCGCGGCCCGCGGGTGCACGATCGTCGTGCTCGATCCGAACACCGGTGAAGTACTCGCCATGGCGGTCGTTCCGACGTTCGATCCGAGCGACCGGTCAGGCGTCGATCCATCGGTCTTCTCGAACCAGGCGGTTCGCGCGCTCTACGAACCCGGGTCCACCCAGAAGCTGGTCACCGTTGCGGCAGCGCTGGAAGAAGGGGTCGTGCATTGGAACACGTCCTTCAACGTTCCGTACGCGATCCAGGTGGCCGACCGCGAGTTCGAGGAGTTCGGCGACCCTCGACCCGACGTGACCTTGTCGGTCATGGACATCGTCACGCGTTCATCGAACGTCGGGACCATCCTCATCCAGCGCCAACTCGGCGATGAGAAGTTACGGGAGTATCTCCACGCCTTCGGATACGGCGAAGGGACCGGCGTCGACTTCTCCGGAGAGGCGAAGGGGGCGGTGTCGGTCGACCCATCCTGTGGATCGTGCACGGCGTCCGCCGCGATCGGCTATTCCGTCTCGGTGACACCTCTGCAGATGGCCGCGGTCTACGCCACCATCGCCAACGACGGCGTGTGGGTACAGCCCCATCTCGTGAAGGCGATCAGCGACGGGGAAGGATCGGTGCGGCCGATCGAGCCCGTCACTCGCGAAGTCGTGTCGGCGGGAACGGCCTACACGATGCGGACGTTGCTCCGCAACGTCGTCGACCGAGGGACCGGACAGCGCGCCGCGGTGCCCGGCTACTCCGTCGGCGG
Source organism: Acidimicrobiia bacterium (assembly GCA_041628225.1). GTDB lineage: Bacteria > Actinomycetota > Acidimicrobiia > Spongiisociales > JAENVV01 > JBFKPQ01. The sequence continues at coordinate 9,968 of JBFKPQ010000016.1, forward strand.
CAAGACGGGGACCACGCTCAAGCTGATCGACGGCTCCTACAGCGAAGACGAGCACATGGCCAGCTTCATCGGCATGGCGCCCATCGACGACCCGCAGCTGGTCGTGGCCGTCGTGGTCGACCGACCCGTCCATGGATACACCGGCGGCATGGCCGCAGCCCCGGCCTTCGCCGAGGTGATGGAGAAGGCCTTGCATTATCTCGGAGTGGAGCCCGATGCCGGCGATTGAACTCTCCGCGCTCGTCGCCGCGGTGGGTGGCCGCCTCGAGGGCCCTGAGTCGACTGAGATCGTCGATGTCGTCCATGACTCCCGGCGCGTCAAGCCGGGCTGTTTGTTCGTGGCGATTCGAGGGGCGGCCCACGATGGCCACGATCACGTTCCCGGAGCCGTCGCCGCGGAAGCGGCCGCCGTGTGCGTCGAGCGTTCGGTCGCCGTGGACGTCCCGCAACTCGTGGTGTCCGACACTCGTGCGGCCCTACCGATCCTTGCGGCCGAAACGTGGGGGCACCCGTCCCGACAGGTACCCGTCGTCGGCATCACCGGCACCAATGGAAAAACGACCGTGACGTACATGCTCGAGGCCATCTTCACGGCCGATCGCCTGCGAACCGGTGTGATCGGCACCGTCGGAGCCCGGTTGACAGGAGGCCGCGGCGACACGCGCCGGCTCCACCTCGACCGGACCACACCGGAGTCGTCCGACCTGCAGCGACTGCTCGCCGAGATGGTGGACGACGGCGTCGAGGTGGTGGCGATGGAGGTCTCATCCCATGCCCTCGAGCTCGGCCGTGTGACCGCCACCAACTTCCGCGTCGGCGCGTTCACCAACCTCTCCCAGGACCACCTGGACTTCCACGGCGACATGGAGGCGTACTTCGCCGCCAAGGCTCGACTCTTCGACGGTGTCGGCTCAGCGGTCGTGTGCACCGACGACAGCTGGGGCCGCCGGCTCGCCGACGAGCTGACCGACCGTCGAGACCTGGAGCTCATCACCGTCGGACGAGGTGCTGAGGTATCCGCCACCGACTCAGAGACCAACCGCTCCGGTTCGGTGTTCACCGTCTCGTACGGCGGCGAGCAACTCCGGGTGACGCTGCCGCTTCCCGGCGAGTTCAACATCGCCAACGCGCTGGTGGCGATCGGCTGCGCCCGAGTCCTAGGTGCATCGCCCTCCGCAGTCGTGGACGGCCTCGCCGCGCTCGCACCGATCCCGGGCCGCATGGAACGACTCGAACACGAAGGATCGTTCTCCGTGTACGTGGACTACGCACACACCCCGGACGGCATCGACGTCGTCATCTCAGCAGCGCGGGTCGTCACCGACGGCCGCGTCATCGTCGTGATCGGAGCCGGAGGCGACCGCGATCGCGCCAAACGGCCGCTCATGGGCACCGCCGCCGGGGCAGCCGACGTGGTCATCGTCACGTCGGACAATCCGCGCACCGAAGATCCCGCCGCCATCATCGCCGACGTCGCCGCAGGAATCCCCGACGCAACGGAACTCGTCGTCGAACCCGACCGCCGTACCGCCATCGAGAGCGCGATCGGCTTCGCCCGCGACGACGACGTCGTCCTGATCCTCGGCAAAGGACACGAACAGGGTCAGGACCTCGGCACGACGGTCATTCCGTTCGACGACACGACCGTTGCCCGCCGAGCACTCCAGGAGGCGCGCGCGTGATCAGCATGTTCATCGCCGCAGCCGTGGCGTTTGCCGTAGCGATCCTCGCCACGCCGTACGCGATCCGGTACCTCCGAGCGCGAAACATCGGCCAGTTCATCCAGGAAGAGGTGGAAGGCCACTCCCACAAGCACGGGACGCCCACCATGGGCGGCCTCGTCATCGTGGCGGCGGTCGTGGTCGGTTATGTGCTCTCGCACGTGTCGCTGTGGAGCGATGCCCGAGGGGCAGGTCTCGAGCTTCTGCGGTTCACGACCGGTGGCGCTTTGGCGATGCTGGCCTTTCTCGGCATGGGTCTGATCGGCTTCCTCGACGACTTTCAGAAGGTGCGCAACGAGCGCAACCTCGGCCTGAACAAACGTGGCAAGTTCGGCGGGCAGCTGCTCATCGCGGCGGTGTTCGCATTCGCCCTGTTCCAGATGGACGTTTCGCTCGACTTGTCCTTCACCCGGTCGGTCGGCATCACGCTGCCGGTATGGGTCTTCGTGGCGTGGGCGTTGTTCCTGCTGACGGCGTTCGCCAACGCCGTCAACTTCACGGACGGTCTCGACGGCCTGGCCTCTGGTGCCTCGTCGCTGGTGATGGGCGCCTACATGATCATCACGTTCTGGATCTTCCGTAACCCCGACTTCTACGGTCGCGTGCTGGCAGAGGATCTGTCGGCGCTCGACCTGGCCCGGTTCGCCTCGGCCATGTTGGGGGCCACGTTGGGCTTTCTGTGGTGGAACACCGCGCCAGCCAAGATCTTCATGGGTGATGTCGGATCACAGTCGTTGGGAGGTGGCATGGCCGCCCTGGCACTGCTGACGAACACCCAGTTGCTTCTCCCCATCCTCGGTGGCCTGTTCGTCATCGAAGCGGTTTCGGTCGTGCTGCAAATCGCCAGTTTCCGCCTGTTCGGCAAGCGGATCTTCCGGATCGCTCCGATCCACCACCACTTCGAGATGCTGAACTGGCCAGAGACCACGATCATCGTCCGATTCTGGATCGTGGCCGCGCTGTCGGTCGCGTTCGGGCTGGGGATCTTCTATGGCGACTTCGTGACCGCGGGTGGTATCCCATGAGGATCCTCGTGATCGGTGGGGCCGTTTCGGGCGCGGCTGCTGCACGGCTGGCCCTGCGCCGCGGGCACCAGGTGACCGTCTACGACCGGGACCCGGCGATCACGGCTGTCTTCCTGTCCGAGGGCATCGGTACGGTGACGGGCGAGTGGAACGTCGAACTGCTGACCGGCGTCGATGTCGTCGTCACGAGCCCCGGGGTTCCGGAGAAGTCCCTGCCGCTGACCCACGCGCACGAGTTTGGCGTCCCGGTGTGGAGTGAGGTCGAGTACGCCAGTCGTTCGATCACCGCCCCGATGGCCGCCATCACCGGAACCAACGGGAAGACCACGGTGACGTCGCTCGTGGCCGACATGCTGCAGGCGTCTGGCCGGCGCGCGACCGCAGCCGGCAACATCGGAATGGCACTCTCGGATGTCGCCGACGACACGTGGGAGGCACTCGCCGTCGAGGTGTCCAGCTTTCAGCTGCGATTCATCGATGAGTTCCATCCGGCCGTCGCCGTCATTCTCAACATCGCCGATGATCATCTCGACTGGCACGGCTCGATCGAAGCGTATGCCGACGCCAAGGCTCGCATCTTCGAGCGCCAGACCGCAGACGACGCCCTCGTGTATGACGTCGACGACCCTGGAGCTCGGCGAGTCGCAGAACGAGCCCCCTCCACCCGGCTCGCCGTCAGTGGAGTCTCCGCACCCGATGGAGGGTTCGGCGTCCGGTCGGGTGCGCTCGTCACGTCGTCCGTGTCGGTCCCGCTCGGCGAACTTGCCGTCGACGACCCGGCCTATCTCGTCGACCTGGCGGCGGCCGGTCTGGCGGCCGAGCGGCTCGGCGCCACGCCCGAAGCCGTCGCGGGCGTCGCTCGCTCGTTTCGTCCGGGGCGTCACCGGCGCACCCTGGTGTTCGAATCCGATGGCGTGGCCTGGGTGAACGACTCGAAGGCCACGAACCCGCACGCCGCGGTGGCGGCCGCGCGCGCCTATCGGTCGGTGATCCTCATCGCCGGTGGCCGCAACAAAGGGCTCGATCTGACCCCGGTCGCCCGGGTCCCGTCGGTTCGCCATCTCATCGTGCTCGGCGAGGCCGCCGATGAGCTGACCGCCGCCGCCACCGGTCCCGTCACCAGAGCCGGTTCGCTCGAAGAAGCGGTGGACGTCGCCGGTTCGGTGGCCGTCGCGGGCGACACGATCCTGCTGGCGCCAGGTTGCGCCAGCTTTGACATGTTTTCGTCATACGAGGCGCGGGGAGAAGCCTTCACCAACGCCGTGCTCGAGAGGAGCCGATCATGACTGCCGGCGTCACGTCGATCACCAAAGCCCGCGCGCAGGCTCGCAGGCGCACGAACACGAAGGTGGCCAACCACCGAACGGCCACGTTCCTCATCGCCATCGTCGGACTGCTCGTCGTGATCGGCCTCGGAGCCACGCTCTCGGCGTCGTCGGTCGTGGCGCTCGACGGCGGGTTCGATCGCGTCCACTTCTTCCGGAGGCAGGCCATGTGGGTGGGCGTCGGCGCCGTGGCGATGTTCTCGGCGGCCAGGGTTCCCTACCAGTGGTACCGTCGGCTCTCGCCGGTCATCTTCGGCGTCAGCGCGGTCGGACTCGTCGCGGTGCTCGCCATCGGGATCGAAGAGGGGGGAGCCACTCGCTGGATCGATCTCGGATTCACGTCGTTCCAGCCGTCGGAGCTGTCGAAGTTCGCCGTCGTCGTGTTCCTGGCGGCCGCCCTCTCTCGGAAGGAACGGTTGCTCGGCGACTTCGCGCACTTCTTCGCGCCCGTCGCGGTGTCGCTCGGTCTCACCACCATCCTCTTGCTACGCCAACCCGACTTCGGAACCACCTTGGTCGTTGCCGCCGGTGCGATGGCCGTCATTCTCGTTTCGGCCGCCCCTCTGCGCCACGTCCTCATGACGGGCGCGTTGGGACTCATCGCCGCGTCCGTGCTCGCGGTGAGCGCTCCGTATCGGATGGCCCGGCTCACCGCCTTTCTGTCCGACGACGTCGATCTGTTGGGGGCCGGCTACCAGCTGGACCAGAGCTTGCAGGCTCTCGGAACGGGTGGACTCTTCGGGATCGGACTCGGACAAAGCCGGGCGCGCTGGCTGTTCCTCCCCAATGCCCACACCGACTTCATCTTCTCGATCATCGGCGAGGAAATGGGGTTCGCCGGGGCGATGTTCATCGTGGCGCTGTTTGTGGCGCTGGCCGTACTCGGCCTCGTCATCTCACTGCGCGCTCCCGACCGGTTCGGGAGACTGCTCGCCATCGGCCTGGCCACCTGGATCGTCGCCCAGGCGTTCGTCAACATCGGGGGAGTCGTCGGCATCGTCCCGATCTCCGGGATCCCCCTGCCATTCGTCTCGTACGGCGGTACGGCGCTCGTGATGGCGATGGCGAGCGCCGGCGTGCTGATCAACATCGCACGCCAAGGCCGGGCCGGCGGCATTCACCGGCGCCGATGACGTACGCGATCGCCGCGGCCGGGACGGGAGGACACGTGTTCCCTGCGTTGGCCGTCGCCGAGGCACTGGAGGCGAGCGGCGTCGCGCGCACCGACATCGTCTTCTTCGGTGGCGCCCGTTTCGAACGCACCGCGGTTCCGGCAGCCGGCTACAGCCTCGTCGAGCTCGACTTGCGTGGCCTGCGTCGTTCGCTCGACCTCGCCAACCTCGGCCTGCCCGCCGTGGTGGCGAGAGCGGCGCGCACCGTGCGCGACGAACTCGTGGCACGCGACGTTCGGGTTCTCCTGGCGACCGGTGGCTACGTCACCGTGCCCGCCGGCTGGGCCGCTCGCCGCGCCGGCATCCCGTTCTTCGTGCAGGAACAGAACGCGCATCCGGGACTCGCCAACCGGCTCATGAGCCGGTTAGCCGAAGCGGCGTTCACATCGTTCGAGGGAACCGACGGGATCGTCCGGCCGCGCTTCGTCGGTAATCCGGTCCGCGCCCCCTTCGCGTCGTTCGACCGTTCCGCGCTGCGGGCGAAGGCGAGACGCCGCTATGGGCTCGAGGACGGCGTCCCGACGCTCGGCGTCGTCGGCGGAAGTCTGGGCGCCGGCGCGCTCAACGACTTCGTCGCCGAACTGGTCCGGGAATGGTCGGGTGAGCGATTCCAGCTCGTGCATCTGGCCGGCCGGGCGCACGCCGACCGCATCGGACAGATGGCGAGTTCGGCGAATCCGCGAGGTCTGACGTGGACCGTCGTACCATTCGAGGAAGACATGGCCGGGTTCTTCGCAGCGATCGACCTCGTGGTGGCGCGGGCCGGTGGCATGGTCGCCGAGATCACCGCCACGGGTACGCCGGCCGTGCTCGTCCCCGGTTCGTTCGGTTCTGCCGGCCATCAAGATGCATCGGCGCGCCACCTGCAGGAAGCGGGGGCGGCGGTCGTCTGTGCGGAAGGGGAGCTGACCCGCTCGCATGGAGTGGTCGCAGACCTCCTGTTCGACGCGGACCGGTTGGCCGGCATGAGCGGCAAAGCACGCTCGGTGGGTCGTCCGACCGCGGCCCGAGACATCGCACGGGAGCTCATCGACGCGCATGGCTGATCTGTCTCCCTACTCGACGATTCACCTGGTCGGCGTGGCGGGCGCCGGCATGAGCGCCATCGCCAAGGTGTTGGCACAGATGGGCAAGACCGTCACCGGTTCAGACCTTCGACCTGGTCCTGCCCTCGACGCGTTGGAAGACGCCGGGGTGGAGGTCTGGTCGGGAAGTCGACCGCAGCGGATCGCCGCAGCCGACCTCGTGGTCGCTTCGTCGGCGGTACCGGAGCAGGATCCCGAGTGGAAGGCAGCACAGGCCGCCGAGGTCCCGCGCTGGCGGCGGCCGCAGCTCCTCGAGGCGTTGACGCTCCGATATCCGGCGATCGGAGCGACCGGCACCCACGGCAAGACGACCTCGACTGCGATGATGGTCGCGGCCCTCCAATCGGTCGGCCGGGACCCATCGTTCATCGTCGGTGGCCAGCTCTCCGACCTCGGGACCAATGCCCACCTCGGCGAGGAAGACCTGTTCGTGCTCGAAGCCGACGAAGCCTTCGGCACGTTCCGCGATCTCCACCTGCGGGGTCTCTTGGTGACGAACATCGAAGCCGAACACCTCGACCACTACGGCTCGATCTACGAACTGGAGGACGCCTTCGCCGAGGTCGTGCGAGGTGTCGACGGCCCGGTGCTGGTCAACGTCGACGACTCGGGTGGACGACGCCTCGCGGATCGGACCGACGCGATTCGCTATGGCATCGCCGATGACGCGGTGTGGCAGGTAGGTGACATACGAGAGTCGGGAGACCGCTCGACGAGCTTCTCGCTGCGGGGACCGGGCCGAGATCCGGCGACGCACGTGGTCGGCGCCCCCGGACCGCACAACGCGCTCAATGCGGCGGGCGTCATCGGCCTGTTGGCCGAACTCGGGTTCGACCCTGCGGCGGTCGGTGCCGGGTTGAAACGCTTCGGCGGTGTGTCGAGGCGATTCGAACTTCGAGGCACCGTCGGGGGTGTCACGATCATCGACGACTACGCGCACCATCCGACGGAGGTAGCCGCCACGGTCCGCGCCGCTCGGCAAGGTCGGTGGGCATCGGTGTGGGCGGTGTTCCAGCCGCACCTGTACTCCCGAACGGCCCGGTTCCATCGCGAGTTCGGCCAGGTGCTCGCCGCCGCAGACCACGTCGTGGTGCTCGATGTCTACGGCGCGCGGGAGGTACCCGAGCCAGGGGTGACCGGCCGTTTGGTCGCCGATGCGGCGCGTGCCGTCGTGGGAACGGACGTCGTGTACATCGACCATCGGGCCGACGTGGCGGCGACCGTGGCGGAGTTGGTGGAACCCGGTGATCTGATCCTCACGATGGGGGCCGGTGACATCACACTCCTCGCGGATGAACTGACGCCACTGCTGGCAGCTCGTTTCGGTTCGGCCCGGCCGTGAGCGACTCGCCCACCCTGGCCGGCTTGACGACGTACAAGCTCGGCGGTCCGGCGGGTCGGCTCGTCGAAGCGAACGTGCTCTCGGATCTGCTCGACCTGGCACCGCTGTCCACCGACCTGCTCGTCATCGGCCGTGGCTCGAACCTCGTGATCGCCGACCGAGGTTTCCCCGGGACAGTCATCAGGTTGGGGCAGGGTTTCTCTTCGATCGAGCTCACCGAGGGAGGGGACGTGGTCGCCGGCGGCGCCGCCGCGCTCCCGATGGTGGCCCGCTCGGCGGCGCGGGTGTCCCGAGCCGGCCTCGAATGGATGGTCGGTGTGCCAGGGAGCGTCGGTGGGGCCGTCCGCATGAACGCCGGCTGCTTCGGCTCCGATACGGCCGCCACCCTCGTCGAGTCGGTACTCATCGACATGCGCACCGGCCGGCTGCGATCCGCGACGCCGCCGCAGCTCGAGCTGCGGTACCGGCACTCGAACGTCGCGTCGCACGAGATCGTCGTGTCGGCCCGGTTCCACACCGTCCCGGGGACGCTGGCACAGGTCGAAGCCCGCATGCGCGAGATCACCCGCTGGCGCAAGGAACACCAGCCGGGTGGCACCCTCAATGCAGGCAGCGTGTTCAAGAACCCTCCTGGCGATGCTGCCGGACGGATCATCGATTCGCTCGGCCTCAAGGGTATGGCGGTCGGAGGCGCCTCGGTGTCGGACAAGCACGCCAATTTCCTGGTCGCCGGGGCGGATGCGACGGCTCAGGATGTCTGGGATCTGGTCCGCGCGGTTCGCACCGCGGTGCGGGAGCGGGTGGGCATCGACCTCGAGCCGGAGATCGTGTTCGCCGGATTCGAGGAGCGTCCGTGACCTCGCGGGTCGACCCCCGCATCGCCCGGCGTCGCCGTGAGGTCCACGACGACCGGGCGCGCTCCCGGATGCGCAGAGCCATCTGGCTGCTGGCCTTAGTTCTGCTCGTCGGCGTGCTGGCGTGGGTGGTGCGTTCGCCCTGGTTCGCCGTCTCGACGATCGCAGTCGAAGGCGTTCGGCACAGCGATGCGATCGGCCGGCTCACGGAGGCCGGCGTGGTCGAGGAACGACCCCTTCTGACGGTCCGGACCGGGCCCGCCGTCGACGCCGTGATCGACGATCCGTGGGTGGTCGATGCGGCGATCACGAAGCTGCTCCCCGACACGATCGAGGTGGTCGTGATCGAGCGAGAGCCGGGGGCGTACGTCGACGGTTTCGGTGGACGGGCGCTCCTGGCGTCGGACGGTGTCGTCGTGCCGTGGGTGGACGGGCTGCCGCTCGGAACCATCCGACTCGCAGCCGCCATCCCTGAACCAGGGGCACCGATGACCGACGTGAACGTCGTCGGTTCGCTCGAATTCCTGGTCTCACTCCGTGCCGACCTCGCTCGTGACGCGGTCGTGTTCGACACGTCGGGGGAGTTGTGGGCCGAGGTCGGCGGGTTCGAGGTTCGGTTGGGACGACCCATCGACATGTCCGAGAAGGCGGCCGCTCTGCAGGCCGTCGTCGATCTCGGCCAGCCGGAAGGTGCGATCATCAACGTCATCGCTCCGACGCGCCCGACCGTCACCCCGCCATCCGCCAACCCTCAAGGTCAAGTAGAAGGTTAGCTAATCCCGCTTTACCTCGCTCGTTCGAAGGGTTAGGTTGAGCTTGACATCGAGGTGCCGGTGACGTTCGCGTGGTCGTCGCTCGAGTGTTCCAGACCCTTCCCGGAGGATCCCTTCTCATGGCAACACCACAGAACTATCTCGCAGTGATCAAGGTCGTCGGTGTCGGTGGCGGTGGCGTCAACGCCGTCAACCGGATGATCGATGCCGGCATCCGCGGCGTCGAGTTCGTCGCCGTCAACACCGATGCCCAGGCGCTGCTCATGTCCGACGCCGACGTCAAGCTCGACCTGGGCCGTGACATCACCCGAGGTCTCGGCGCCGGCGCCAATCCCGAGGTCGGTCGGGCCGCCGCCGAGGCGCACCGCGAAGAACTCGAAGAGGTGCTCAAGGGCGCCGACATGGTCTTCGTGACCGCCGGTGAAGGTGGCGGCACCGGTACCGGCGGAGCGCCGGTGGTCGCCGACGTCGCCCGCGGACTCGGCGCGCTCACCGTAGGTGTCGTCACTCGTCCATTCGGTTTCGAGGGCCGGCGGCGCTCGGTGCAGGCCGAGCAGGGCATCCAGAACCTTCGGGAAGCCGTCGATACGCTCATCGTCATCCCGAACAACCGCCTCCTCGAGATCGCCGACGCCAAGATGCCGATCGTCGAGGCCTTCAAGATGGCGGACGAGGTCTTGACGAGCGGTGTCTCCGGGATCACGGATCTGATCACCACGCCTGGACTCATCAACGTCGACTTCGCCGACGTGAAGACGATCATGCAGGACGCCGGCACGGCCGTCATGGGCATCGGCCATGCAACGGGTGACGACCGCGCCAGTCAGGCGGCTCACCGCGCCATCGCGTCGCCGCTGCTCGAAACGTCGATGGAAGGAGCGCGGGGCGTCTTGCTCTCGATTGCAGGTCCTTCGACCATGACACTCCACGAAGTGAACGAAGCCGCCTCGGTGGTGGCGCAGAGCTCCGACAACGAAGCGGAGATCATCTTCGGAGCCATCGTCGACGACGCCCTCGGCAACGACATGCGGGTCACGGTCATCGCGGCCGGTTTCGACGGGAAGTCTTCGAAACCACGCGGGATCGCTTCTGGCAGCTACGGCAGTGGTCTCGGTTCGAAGTCGGCCGGCGACGACGACGAGTTCGACATCCCCAGCTTCGTCCAGGGATGATCCGGCCCCCGGGGTTCCGGGGCGCGGCCTTCTCGGAGGCCGCCGACGGCGACCTACGCGGCGGTGATCGCCGGGTGGCAGCCGCGACGCTCGGGATATCCGACCGGTGGGCGTGGGTCGACCAGGTCCACGGCAATACCGTTCGGTCGGTGACCATGTCGGGCGGGCATGGGTCCGCCGACGGGATCGTGACCTCGGTACCAGGACTACCGGTGGCGGTCTTCACGGCGGACTGCGTGGGCATCGTCGTCGAAACCGCAGCCGAGGTAGCGGTCATTCACGCAGGATGGCGGGGTGTCGTCGCGGGCATCATCGACGCCGCGCTCGGCATGCTCGGACACCCGCCAAGACGAGCAGCCGTCGGGCCCGCCATCGGACCCTGTTGTTTCGAAGTCGGTCCGGAGGTCAGCCAGCAGTTCGACCCGAGCGAACGCGCCCGGACGTCGTGGGATACGCCCTCGGTCGATCTGCCCGCAGCCGTGACCCGTCGGCTACCCGACCTCGATCTGTGGATCAGCGATCGGTGCACCCGCTGCGGTCCAGATGCCTTTTCGCATCGCCGTGACGCCGACGGGCGACGCATGGCGACGCTGGGATGGTTGCCGTGATCGAGGAACGCCTCGCGGCCGTCCGACGCCGCATGGCCGTCGCGGCCGATCGCGTCGACCGAGATCCCGGTGGTGTCGCCCTCGTCGCCGTGACGAAAGGGCATCCTCCGGAGGTCGTGGAACGGGCGTACGCCGCTGGGCAGCGGCAGTTCGGTGAGAGCCGCGCCCAAGAACTGACGGAGAAGTTCGAAGCGCTACCTGCCGACATCGACTGGCACTTCATCGGGCCCTTGCAACGGAACAAGGTGCGGAGGGTGCGGACGGCGGTCACGCTGCTCCACAGCCTCGATCGGGTCGAACTCGCCGAGGCGTGGTTGAAGGGTCCGGGACGAGCGCCACCCGTCTTGCTGCAGGTGCATCTCGGTGGCGAGGCGACCAAACAGGGATTCGACGAATCCGAGGTGGAGGCCGCCGTGGATCGGTGCGAGGCGCTCGGGGTCACCGTCCGAGGCCTCATGACGATCCCGCCGCCGGCCAACGACCCGGACGATGCACGGCCGTGGTTCAGGACGCTGCGCCGATTGCGCGACGTGGTCCGAGATGCGCACCCCGAGGTGACGGAGTTGTCGATGGGCATGACCGGCGACTTCGAAGCAGCCATCGCGGAAGGTGCGACGATCATTCGCGTCGGCTCGGCTATCTTTGGGCCGAGATCGAGATGAAAGACGAGGGTCCTGTGGCGTCCCTACTGCAGAAGAGCTTGGTGTTCCTCGGACTCGTGGACGAGGAACAACTCGACGAGGAGACCGAGGAGCGAGTGGTGCAACCGCGCCACGCCGAGCCCGCCCGCCCGGAGCCGGCTCGGAAGCCAGAACGGCAGTCGTTTCCGCTGCGCACCGGCGAGATCCGGGGCCGGCGAGTCGAGCCGCCTGCCGCAGCCCGCCGGTCGGAGACGCCGACGTCCTCGCGCTCGCCCCAGGCCGTCCGTCCCATCTCTTCGACGGACACGCAGACTCAGGTCATAAAGGTGCTGGACTTCGATCACGCCAAGCTGCTGGCCGACCGCATCCGTGATCGCATTCCGGTGATCCTCGATCTGCGTGAGACCGAGCCAGACATGGTGCGGCGCATCATCGACTTCTCGACGGGGCTCACCTACGCCTTGGACGGGTCGATGCGGAAGACGTCCAACGGCGTGATCCTCGTGACGCCGCCTCGGGTCTCGATCGGACGTGAGGAAAAACGCCGACTGGCAGAGTTGGGGCTGTACGACCTCGACGTCGACCGCTGATGACGCTTGGACAGGCGCTGTGCCGCCTGATCGACCTCTATGTGCTCATCGTGATCGCGTCGATCATCCTCTCGTACTTCCAGGTGCCGGGTGACCATCCCGTGGCGAAGGCGCGACGTTTCGTCCGGCGTGCCGTCGATCCCCTCATCCTCCCGCTCCGCAAAGTCGTGCCACCGCTGCGGCTCGGAGGCATGGCACTCGACCTCTCGCCGATCATCGTGATCTTGTTGCTCCGATGGGTGATTGCCCCCATCGTGTGCCGGCTCGGCTGAGTCGAGTCGAGGGCGACTCCGGCCTCATTCGGTCCGCGGTCGAGATACAACTCCATGCCTCGGGCGTTGGCTATGCTGGCCACCCAGTCATCACGAAGGACGCCGAATGCCGCTCACACCTATCGACGTGACCCAAAAGACCTTTCGCGAGAGGATGAAGGGGTACGACGAGGACGAGGTCGACGACTTCCTCGACGAGGTCATGGTCTCGCTGCGCGAATACGAGCAGAAACTCCGCGACGCCGAGGAGCGCGTCTCCGTGCTCGAGGGACAGCTGACGGCGAATCGCGAGACGGAAGACGCCCTCAAACGGGCGCTCGTGGCCGCCCAGCGGACCGCCGACGACATCGTTGCTGAAGCGCGCACGGAGGCTGACCGGATCATCGCCGAGGCTTCGTCGCAGGCCGAGTTGGTCGCCGCCGAACGCTCGGCCGAGAAGTCGCAGCTCGATCTGGAAGTCGAGCGCATGCGTTCAGACGTGGCCGACATGCGAGCGAAGCTCCAAGCATTCGCGGCAGGTGCACTCGCGCTGGTCCCCGACGTGGGAACGTCGGCTGACGTCGGAGCGTCGCCCGACGCGGCGGAGCCCGATGCGGGGGAGCCCGATGCAGCGGCCGGCGACGATATCGCCCCCGAGCCTCACGCAGACGACACGGGCGCAACCGCCGATGTCGGATCACTGACCGAGCGCGTGGCTGCTCTCCGCCATCGAGTCGCCGATGAGGACTCGACTTCCGAGATAGACATCACGGATCCCGACCTGGGAGACGAGTCATCTGCCGCCGGAGTCGCGCCGACCGGCTGGCTCGAGCCTCGCCCGGAAGCTGCCGAAGTCGACGCAGGAGGTCGCCGGCCCTGGGAGCGCGGCGACTAGCCGTCACGCCTTCCCGAGCTTCAGCAGGACCTCTGTACCCTCGATCGTTTCGCGCGAACCGCCTGGCTCGCCTCTCGTGATGCTGGTAGCGAGCACCTCCGCGCCGATGAGATCGCCCAGCTGATCGAAGACTGACGCCAGCTCGTCGTCGTCGCTCGCCCAGGTGACGGTCACCCGGTCGCTCACCGCAAATCCGGCATCGCGCCGCAGGCGCTGGAGCACCGCGATGACCTCGCGCGCTATGCCTTCGCGGCGCAGCTCGGTGTCCAGCTCCGTTTCGAGTGCCACGGAGAGCAGTGCGTCAGACGCGACGACGACGCCGTCGTGCGGAGCCCGCTCCACGACGATGTCCGCCAGCGAGACCTCATGGCCACCGGCTATGCGGGTGGCACCTTCGAGCACCGCTTCGACCTCGTCGGACGGCCACGCTGCGATCGCAGCCGCCACCGACCGAACGTCAGCTCCGAGGCGGGGACCCAACACTGCGAAATTGGCCTTGGCCGAGAGATGGACGAGAGCTGTCTCGTCGACGCTCGTTGACACCGACTTGACGTTCAGCTCTTCGGCGATGAGTTCGACGTGTTGTCGGACGGCCTCGGTGACCGCGGCATCGCGCGTGAGGACTGTGATCGATGGCAGAGGCTGACGAACCTTGAGGCCGTGCTGTTTGCGCAGGGCGTGGCCGAGGCTCACCACGAGGCGAACGGTGGCCATCGCCTCCTCCAGGTCGTCGTCGATCAGTGTGGCGTCGGCTTCGGGATAGTCGGTGAGGTGCACGCTCGGTGGCTCGGAGTCCGTCTGGTTCACCACCAGCTCCTGGTACAAGGATTCGGTGACGAACGGAAGGACGGGAGCGAGCACCTTGGCGAACGTGACGAGCACCTCGTACAGGGTCGCAAAAGCCGCCAACTTGTCAGCGTCGTCGGTCGTACGCGTCCTCCAGAACCGGCGCCGTGACCGACGGATGTACCAGTTGGTGAGATCGTCGATGAAGGCCAGCGTCGGACGGATCACCGCGTACAGGTAGTAACCCTCCATCTGTTCGTTGACATCGGCGATCAGGCTCTGCAGGACCGACAGAACCCAGCGATCGAGCTCGGGACGCTCGGCGGGCGGCGGCGCGTCGGCGAGGTCGGCCAGGGTGACGCCGTCCGCTTCGGCGTAGGTCGTGAAGAACGAGCATCCGTTCCACAACGGGATCATCACGGAGCGGACCACATCGCGTACGCCCGCTTCCGAGAACCGCAGGGGTTCGGCCCGCAAGACCGGCGAGTCGATGAGGTACGCCCGGAGAGCATCGCCGCCGAACCGGTCGAGCAGCTCTTCCGGATCCGGATAGTTCTTCAGGCTCTTGGACATCTTGCGGCCGTCGGAGGCGAGGATGTGACCGTTGACGATGCAGTTCCGGAACGGCACGTCGTCGAACAGGGCGGTGGCGAGCACCACCAGGGTGTAGAACCAACCGCGCGTCTGGTCGACGCCCTCGGCGATGAAGTTCGCGGGGAAGCCCGCGCCGAACGACTCCTCGTTCTCGAACGGGTAGTGCTTCTGGGCGTAGGGCATGGCGCCCGACTCGAACCAGCAGTCCAGCACTTCGGGCACGCGGCGCATGGTGCCGTCGCCGTCGGGGCAGGGGAACGTGACCGGATCGACCACGTGCTTGTGGAGATCGTCGAGGCGCACCCCTGAGTACGACTCGAGTTCGTCGACGGATCCGATGCACACCTGATGGCCGGCGCCGTCGCATTCCCACACGGGGATGCAACTGCCCCAATACCGGTTGCGGCTGATGGCCCAGTCCCGCGCTCCCTCGAGCCAGTTGCCGAACCGGCGAGAACCGACGTGGTCCGGTACCCAGTGGATCGTTTCGTTCAACTCCACCATGCGGTCACGGAACGATTCCACGCGCACGAACCAGGTCGGGATCGCCTTGTAGATGAGAGGAGTTCCGGTTCTCCAACAGAACGGATACGAGTGGCGGATGGTGCCGCGATCGACGAGCAGTCCCGCTGCGTCGATCAGCTTGATGAGTTTGCCGTCCGCCTCTTTCACTCCGAGACCGGCGACGTCGGAGACCGCCTCGGTGAAGCGCCCCTCGGAGTCGACCGGGTCGACCAGGACGTCGAGGCCGGCCGCCTGGAGGGCCAGGAAATCTGCTTCGCCGTACGCGGGTGCCATGTGTACGAGCCCGGTGCCCTCGTCGGTCGTAACGTCGTCCGACGCGATCACCCGGAAGGCTCCGCGGTCGCGCTCCTCTCCGAAATAATCGAAGGGTGGCCGATAGGACACGCCGAGCAGATCGGTTCCCTTGGCCGTCGCCACCACCTCGGGCGCCCCGAGAACAGCTTCCAGCCGGTCGGTAGCCAGCCATTGATGACGACCATCGGGGTCGACTGCACACGAGTACTCGACATCTTCCCCTACGGCGACGGCCAGGTTCCCGGGCAGCGTCCACGGTGTCGTCGTCCAGATGAGGAGCCAGTCGCCGGCGCGAACCGGGCCGTCGGAGCCGTCCACCACTTCGAGGCGGACCGTGATCGACGGGTCGTCGACATCTCGATAGTCGAGGTTCGCCTCGAAGTTCGACAGTGGCGTGGTCGCACCCCACGAGTAGGGGAGCACCTTGAAATCCTGGTACACGAGACCCTTGTCCCACAACGACTTGAACACCCACCACACCGACTCCATGAAGTCGAGGTCCATGGTCTTGTAGTCGTTCTCGAAGTCGACCCATCTTCCGATGCGGCGTGTGACCCGTTCCCAGGTCTCGGTGTTGGTCTGGACGAGGGCGCGGCACGCCTCGTTGTACTTGTCGACGCCGAACTCGGCGATCTGGCGAGTGCCCGAGATGCCGAGCTGCTTTTCGACCTCCATCTCGATGGGAAGGCCGTGGGTGTCCCAGCCGAAGCGGCGCTCGACCCGATGGCCGCGCATGGTCCAGTAACGCGGCACGATGTCTTTGATCACCCCGGCGAGCAGATTCCCGTAGTGCGGGCTGCCGGTCGGAAAAGGCGGTCCGTCGTAGAAGGTGTACTCGTCGCTTGTGCGTTGCTCGACGGACGCCTCGAAGGTCCCCTGATCGTCCCAGAGGCGAAGGATCTCGTGCTCTCGGGCAGGAAAGTCGAGGTGCGGATCGATCCGCCGGAAGCCGGGTGGTGTCTTTTCCATGGGAAGACGGACATGGTAGTCACCGGGTCGGCAGGCACTTTCCCTGTTTACGCTGGGAGGCGTGACCGTGCTCCGACCTGCACTGGCCGAGCATCCGGACGGGGCACTCGTGCGCGTCTGGGTCGTGCCAAGTGCGTCGTCGACCGAGATCACCGGCATGCACGGCGACCGGCTGAAGGTACGCGTGGC
>JBFKPQ010000017.1:0-26700 GCA_041628225.1 Acidimicrobiia bacterium
CCGATGTCCTGGATGACCAGGCCGAACGTCTCACCGGCGAGGTCGCCGATGGCGTAGACGATGCGGTTGGTGCCCTCGACGACGGCGAGGTCGGCAGGCCCGAAGACGGCCGCGTCGACGCCAGCACCGGTCGGGGCGATCGCCACCGAGTACGTACCGGCCGGAAGTTCGACGATACCCTCGGCGGGATTCGCCACGCCGGTGAACACCTCGGTCCCGTCGGCGAGCAGAATGTCGACCGTCGGAGCCGCCGCCGTGTGGCGGACGGTCAAACGACCTTCGCCGGCATCGGTGTTCGATACGTCGTTGACGAAGATGCCGATCGTCGGCGAACCGTCTTCCATGAGGTGGGCGACGATCGATGCGTCGAGACCGTCCGTGACGGTGGCCGAGCCTTCGAGCACGGCGTCTTCGATGGCTGCATCGGCGGCCGTGATCGCGAGGGCGTAGTCGCCCGCCGGCAGCTCGAGCGGGCCGGCGACGTCGCCGGGGGCGAAGTCTTCCAGCGTGAGATCGCCGTTGACATAGACGTCGACGACGAGCCCGGGGATGCCGTGCACGACGGTGACGTTGCCACCGGTCTGTGCCATCGCCGGTGCGGCCAGCACCAGCATGGTGGCCAGAGCGGCCATGAGTGTGATGAGCTTTTTCATGAGATCCTCCGAGTATTTGAGACCTTCTACTCGGTATTCGTACCCGGCGACCTCCGTGGATGACATTTTATCACTAAAATCTCGGAGCCGGCTTCACCGCACCGTCGAACTGCCCTCTGCGCTAGGCGCCGAGGAACAGCACGTCGCCCGTCGGCGCAGGGCTTCCACCGGCGGGTTCCAACGTGACCCCGACTGCCTCTCCCGGCTGAAGTGGATGTTCCAGCAGGATGACGATACGGTCCGCGCCACCGGCAAAGAGCCCGGCAGGTTGCGGAGGACCGTCGCCGATCACCCACGCCTGGTATGTCTGGCCGTCGGGTGCAGGCGCGAGACTCTCAGCGGTGAGCACCGCTTCGCCCGTCGCCGGCAGGTACACCACCTCGACCACACCGTCGCCCGCATAAGCGGCTGTCGCCGATGCGACCACGGTGACGCCATCTGCCGAGGCCACGATACGGTCGACGTCCGTCGGGCGGGCCAGGAACATGGAGCCGGCAACGATGAGGACGATCGCCGCAGCCACCGCCGTCACCCATGTCGTCCTTCGGGCGCGCCGGCCCAGAGTGGCCACCTGGCCGGCATCGGCGACGGACTCGAGAACCCTGGTTCGCAGTTGCTCCGGCGGCGCGACGGCGCCGGCGAAGGCCCCGTCGACCATGGCTTCCCCCATGACCGCGACTTCAGCGGTACACCGCGAGCAGCGGTCCAGGTGCCGCTCGAATTCAGCGCGCTGATCGGGGACCAGTTCGCCGAGTACGTACTCCACGACGAGCTCGTGCACGCTCATGTGACCTCCTCCGCACCACGCATCGCCCGCAATGCCGAGTGCATGCGCGATTTGACGGTGCCCACGGGAATCCCCAGGCGCTCGGAAATCGCGGCCTGCGTGAAACCTCCAAAGAACGACAGCTCGACGACCTCCCGTTGGATCTCGCTGAGACGGCTGAGCAAGGTCCTTGCGTGGAGGACGTCCATCCCGGCAATGACTTCACGCTCCACGTGATCGTCGGGCCGTTCAAATGCGGCCCGCCCGACCCGCTCGTCCCTGGCTTTGCGCGATTCCTCGGATCGCACCCGGTCGATGGCTCGCGCACGCGCCATCGTGAGAATGAATGCCGCGGCCGATCCGCGATCGGGATTCCATGCGCGAGCCTTCTGCCAAACTTCGAGAAACACGTCGTGGGTGACCTCTTCGGCCAGCTCCCGGCTGCGGATCACCTTCAGCACGGTTCCGAACACGGGCCCAGCCACCTTGTCGTAGAGCTCGGCGAACGAGGACTCATCCCCCGACGCGACCCGTGCCATGACCGCATTCAGTTGTTCGGTCCGTTCATTCGACACCGAAAGCCTCCGGGGTTGATCGCCCACTCTACGGTGGCGACGCACAGCAACCGGCGACGGAAGCGGAAAGCTGACTGCGGTCATCATGGAGATGGTTCGTCACGGACGCCGGCGCGGTTCGGTCCAGCATCGGCGCTCGGCGTCGCGACAACACGATGTGAACCATCGGCTCGACGGCTCCGAACCAGGTCTCGACGGGCGACATCCGCCCCGAGAGGAGAAACCATGAAGAAGCTGCTCATTTCGACGGTCGCGATGGCCCTGGTCGTCCTGGCTGCACCGATCGCGTCCGCCGGCCACGACGACAACCCGTCGCAACAGGTCCGGACCTACACGTACGAGCTCAACCAGGTCGGCAACAACACCGACGCCTCGGGGTGGACCCGCCTGACGGCACTCCCGAACGGCAAGGTCCAGGTCAAGGTCTATGTGGAAGGTTTGGCTCCGTCACTCCCCCACGCCCAGCATCTGCACGGCGTGATGAACGAGAGCGGGTTCGTGGCGGGTTCGTGCCCGACGGTCGCGGCGGACTCGGATGGGAACGGACTCATCGACACGCTCGAAGGTGTCCCCTCCTACGGATTCGTGAGAGCATCGCTCACCACGACCGGTGACACCAGCCCCTCGTCGGCGCTCGCCGTCGACCGCTTCCCGGTGGCCGACGAAAACGGCGTTTTGGAGTACAGCAGGACCTTCTCCACCGATCCGGCCGTCTGGGCCGGCCTCGGAGCCCTCGAAGTGGTGGTCCATGGAGTCGACTTGAACGGCAACGGCGTCTACGACTTCGAGAGCGGCCCGTCCTCGCTGACCTCCGCGTTCCCGCTCGAGGCAACGCTTCCGGCGGTCTGCGGCGGACCCGGCAACTGAACACGACAGCTACCGAGACGACTGGAGGGGCGGGCCATCACCCGCCCCTTCATCGCGTCCCCGCGACCGAACACATGTTCGACTATCGTCTCGAACATGACGCATCTGCGCTGGAAGCTGAGCGGGGACGCCACACCTCAACTCGCAATGCTTGGACGAGTGCGACGTGAGGTCGGCAAGGGCGAGTACCGGGGCCTGGAATTCCTCGAAGTCGACGCCAAGACGATCATCACGAAAACGCCCGGCGGACCACGGTACGGCTTCGGCTACAGCATCAACGCCTACCGGGGGTGTTCGCACGCGTGCACCTACTGTTTCGCACGACCCACCCACGAGTATCTCGGGCTCGACGGCTGGGGCGACTTCGATTCACGCATCGTCGTCAAGACCAATGCCGTAGCCCTCGCTCGGCACGAGATGGCCCCGGCCCGGTGGGCGGGACACCTCATCGCCATGGGCACCAACACCGACCCGTACCAACCCGCCGAGGGCAAGTACCGGTTGACGCGAGGCATCCTCGAGGTGATGAGCGACTACGGAAACCCGACATCGATCCTCACGAAGTCGCCCCTGGTGCTCCGCGACATCGACGTGTTGGCCGAGCTGGGCGAGCGGACCGAGGTCCGGGTGGACTTCTCGGTCGGCACCCTCGATGAAGAGGTGTGGAAGGCAACCGAACCCGGGACACCACATCCTCGGCGACGCATCGACGCCGTTCGGAGACTGCGCGACGCCGGCATCCGGTCCGGCGTGCTCATGGGGCCGATCCTGCCCGGCCTGTCAGACGCACCGGAGCAGATCGCTGCGGTCGTCGACGCCGCCGCGGACGCCGGCGCCGTGTCGATCGGAGGCATACCACTGCACCTCCGGGGCATGGTGGCCGAGCACTACTACGCAAGACTGGCCCACCATCGACCCGATCTGATCAATCGATATCGTCGCCACTTCGCAGGTCGGGGCGAAGCTCCCGCTGAGTATTCGGAACGAATCATCGCGACGGTGCGAAACCTACGAGCGGGCCGCTTCGCCGAGTCGCCCCCGGAGGAGGCAGCGACGCCGCCACCACCCGTTTCGGCGCAGCTGTCGCTGGAGGTTTAGCGCCGATAGCGCAGCGCTTCGTCGCCCATCGACGTCAGGATCAAGTCGCCATCGACGATGGATGGCCGGAACCCGTCACCGAGGACCGAGATGATCATCGAGTCCTGGATGACGAGGTCGGCCGGGCACTCCCCGGAGGCGGCCATCCGGGTGACGAGGACGTCGGGTCCCGAGGTCGTCCACGCACCGTCGAGATCACGGCAGCCGGTGGTGGCGATGAGGCGGCCGTCGGACGTCAAGACGAGCGTCGGCACCTCACCGGCGGGAGCCTCGCCACCCTCCTCGGCGCCGAGGGCCACCAGTCGCCATTCGATGTCGGCGAAGGCGGCCGGGTCGACGTCGGCCACCTGGCGGAACAGCAGATCGACGTCGGGACCAGACAGCGTAAGCTTGTCGCCCTGCCGGGCCATGGTTTCGACGTTCATCAGGCCTCGGGTATACGTCATTTCGACGTCCATCACGTCGGACGGCTCGCACGCCATGGCGGTCGAGGCCATTTCGAGGATGGACAGAGCCGGTCCGACCACGAGTCGACCTCCGTAGCTGTTGCAACCCGCGGAGCCGCCCACGGAGCCGGGCTCGACGATGAGGGTCACGGGATGGCCGGCCACGGGTTCGAAGGCGACCCCGGCCACCGTGCCGCTCTCGAGCTGCCACGTTCCCTGAAGGTCGTCGAGGGCAGGAACAGACGGAATCGTCGGATGCACGTCGGACCCTCCCCCGCAAGCCACCAGCAACGCCAGGGCAGCCATACCGATGCTTCGTCTCATGTTGGTTGGACGCTCCGGGGGCCGCATCGGTTTCCTGTTGTAGCGTGGCATCGTGACCTCCGTCATCGCCGACGAACGCATCCACGTGGTGCGAGACATCGAGCCGTTGGACGGCGAGTACGTCCTGTACTGGATGCAGGCCGCCGTTCGCACCCGGCACAACGAAGCCCTCGAGTACGCCGTGCAGACGGCCAACGATCTGGCAGTACCGCTGCTCGTCTGCTTCGGCGTCACCGCCGACTATCCCGAGGCGAGCCGACGCCACTTCCGCTTCCTGGTGGAGGGCCTCCGCGACGTCGCCCCGGCGCTCGAACGACGCCAGATCGGGTTCGTGGTCCGCCAGGGTTCTCCGCCCGCGGTGGCGGCCGACCTGGCCGGCCAGGCGTCCGCCGTCGTCACCGACCGGGGTTACCTCCGCCATCTTCGAGCGTGGCGTGCCGAGTTCGCCGACGCCTACGCAGGACCGATCCATGAGGTCGAGACCAACCTGGTGGTCCCCGTGGAGACCGCCTCCGACAAACGTGAGTACGCCGCCAGGACGATCCGCCCCAAGATCCACCGACATCTGGGCGACTTCCTCGTCGACCTCGACACAACCGCTGTCGACATCCCGTGGACGGAGCGACTCGACGGACTCGACGCGTCGGATGTGGACGGCGTTCTCGACGCGCTCGACGTCGATCATGCCGTCCCGTCGGTCGAACAGCATTTCGAGGGAGGCGAGCTCGCCGCGTGGAGAGAGCTGCGCCGGTTCCTGGACCAGCGGTTCGACGTCTACGACGAGCACCGCAACCAACCACAGACCGACGACGTGTCGTACCTGTCGATGTATCTGCATTACGGGCAGATCTCGCCGGTGGCCGCGGCGCGGGCTGCCAAAGAGGCCAAACGGCACGGCCCCAACATCGATTCGTTCATCGAGGAGTTGGTGGTGCGCCGCGAGCTCTCCCACAACTACTCGTGGTTCGAGCCCGATTACGACTCGTACTCGGCGCTTCCGGAGTGGTCTCGCAAGACGCTCGCCAAGCACCGGGACGACGAGCGGGAGCACCTGTACACGCGCAACGAATTGGAACACAGCAAGACCCACGACGAGTACTGGAACGCCGCCATGACGGAGATGCGCGAAACCGGGTACATGCACAACTACATGCGGATGTACTGGGGCAAGAAGATCATCGAGTGGACCAACACCCCCGAATTCGCTTACCGGACGGCGCTCTACCTCAACAACAAGTACCTGCTGGACGGCCGGGACCCGAATTCGTACACGGGCGTGGGATGGGTCTTCGGCCTGCACGACCGCCCGTGGACCGAGCGAGAGATCTTCGGAACCGTCCGGTACATGTCGGCCGGCGGCCTGGAGCGCAAGGCGGATCCGGAGGCCTACGTCGAGAAGGTGCGTCGCCTGGTGGGTGAAACCCTGTTCTAGCCCGGCGAGAGCTAGCTCGGCATCCGGCACGGCTCGCGTGGCTACACTCCGGCGCCGTGCGATTCGGCGTCTGCTACTACCCGGAACAGTGGCCCGAGGACCGCTGGGCGACCGATGCGGGCCTCATGGCCGCGACGGGTCTCGACCTGGTGAGAATCGCCGAGTTCGCATGGTCTTCCTACGAACCGGCACTCGGCAGGTTCTCCTGGGAGTGGCTCGACAGGGCCGTGGATACCCTCGCAGCCCACGGCCTCGAGATCGTCATGTGCACGCCCACGGCTACTCCCCCGGTGTGGCTGGCTCGAGCCAAGCCGGACATCCTGGCCGTGGATTCTCAGGGACGCCGTCGACCCTACGGGTCGCGGCGGCACGTCTGCATGACGTCCGCCTCCTACCGCGCTGAATCCCGTCGCATCGTGGGGGCACTGCTCGAACGGTATGCCGACCACCCGGCCGTCGTCGCATGGCAGGTCGACAACGAACTCGGCAATCACGA
The DNA here is from genome assembly GCA_041628225.1 of Acidimicrobiia bacterium. Taxonomy (GTDB): domain Bacteria; phylum Actinomycetota; class Acidimicrobiia; order Spongiisociales; family JAENVV01; genus JBFKPQ01. The sequence goes on from JBFKPQ010000017.1 coordinate 6,658, forward strand.
CTCGGCCCGCTGTTGGTGCGACGAATGCCAGGAGGCGTTCCAGGCGTGGCTCCAGGACCGATTCGTCTCCGTCGATTCGCTCAACGAAGCCTGGGGGACGGCGTTCTGGTCCCAGACCTACCCCGATTTCGAAGCGGTCCGGCTGCCCGTACCGACGATGACGACCCATCATCCTGCGCTCCGGCTGGCACATCACAAGTTCGCGTCGGACCAGACCGTGGATTTCGCTCGGCAGCAGTTCGAGCAGATCCGTGAGGCCGTGGGCGACGGTGTGCCCATCACGACCAACTTCTACTCCGAGGACATCGCCGTCGATCAGCGCGCCGCCGGTCGACTCACCGGCATCGCTTCGATCGATAGTTACCCGCATGGCCCCACCGATCCGCTGGTGACCGCGTACCACCTCGACCTGGCCCGCAGTGGAGGCGTTGGTGGAGAGACGTGGATCATGGAACAGCAGGCCGGTCCGATCAACTGGACCGAAGTCAACCCGCAGGTGCCGGACGGCCAAGTCCGAGTGTGGACATGGCAGGCGGCACTCCACGGGATCGACGCCCTCTTGTACTTCCGGTGGCGGGCGGCTCGGTTCGGACAGGAGATGTACCACTCAGGTCTGTTGCGACACGACGGCACCGAAACAGCCGCCCTCACCGAGATCGGGCAGACCATCGCCGAGATCCGGTCAACCGGGCCCATTCCTCCGCCCACGCCTCGCCTCGCGATCCTCCACTCGTACAAGGACGTCTGGGCCATCGACATCAATCCTCATCGGAGGGGCGTCACCCACCGCTCCATGCAGATGGATCCGTACGCAGCCGCCCGCCGCCTCGGACTCGACGTTGCCTTCGTCGACAGCGCCGACGACCTGACCGGCTTCGAACTGGTTTTGGCCCCAGCCATGCACATCACGACGCCAGAGCGAATAGAGGCCATCGATCGCGCACTCCGAGCAGGCGTCAAGGTCGTGCTCGGCGCGCGCAGTCTGGTGATGAACCGAGAGAACGCATGGTCGGATCGAGCGCTGCCCGCCGGCCTCAGCGACCGATTGGGAGCGCGGGTCATCGAGCACCTCAGCCAGACAGGTGCCGTGTCGGTCGAGCCGTGGGGAACCCGGGCCGGGCTGTGGACAGACGTTCTCGAACCACATGGCGCCGAGGTGCTGGCGACCTATTCGGGCGGCACGTACCTCGACGGCCGACCCGCGGTTGTGGCCCAGGACGGCCTGTTCTATGCCGGCTTCTCCAATGTCGAATCGTGGACCGCCTTCCTCGGGGACCTGCTCGACATCTCACCAAACGACCATTCCGTCGAGGTCTTCGAGCGAGGAGACCGTACGTTTGTCATCGATCACGTCGCGCTGACGGTGGACACAAAAGAAACTGTTTGAAATCAAACGAAACAACTCGTAACCTCCGGCCCGATGGAGGAGAGCATCCCCGCGGCGCTGCGCCGCAAGCGCATGCTGAGGCTGGTCCGGGACCGCGAGTTCGTGCGCGTCACCGAGTTGTCCGATGAATTCGGCATATCGACCGTCACCGTTCGAGCAGATCTGTCTGCGCTGGCCGAAAGCGGCAACGTCCAGCGGGTCCACGGCGGAGCCGTCGCCCTTCAGGACCGCGCCGAGCGACCGCTGGAGGAGACGCTCGGTGAGAACTCGGCAGAGAAATCCGCGATCGGCCGCCACGCAGCTCGCCTGATCAAGCCGGGCGATACGGTGATCATCGACGTCGGATCGTCGACTGCGGCGGTCGCCCAGGCGATCGTCGATCGATCGGACCTCGTCGACGTCACGGTCGTCACGACCAGCCTGCCCATCGCGCTCGGGTTGGAGCCGGCCATTCCGAGAATCCAGGTGGTCGTCAGCGGCGGAACCCTGCGACCCCGGCAACACTCTCTCGTCGACCCGGCGGCCGGTGTGGCGCTCGACTCGATCCGGGCCGCGATGGCCTTCATCGGCTGCAACGGCGTTCACGCAACCGGGGGCATCACCAACGTGAATCTGCCCGAGGCGGATGTGAAGCGCCGCATGATGCTGGCCGCGCGACAGCGCATCATCGTCGCCGACGGCTCCAAGATCGGCGCCGTCAGCGTCGTCAAGTTTGCAGAACTCGCAGACACCGACTTGATCGTGACAGGGGAGTCGGCGCAGCCGGCGGCCCTGGCCGCGATCGAGGACAAGGGCGCTGCCATCGAGGTAGCAGGTCTGCGACCAACCAACCAGAACATCGGGAGTGACTTCCCGGTGCCGAACGGAGGAACACAGAAATGACCAAACGGTTGATTCTGCTGCTCACGGTCCTCGCCATGGTGGCGGCGGCCTGCGGCAGCGACAGCACCACGACCACGGACGCGCCGGCAACGACGCAGGCCCCGCAGACCACGGAAGCGCCCGCGACGACGCAGGCACCCGACACCACCGACACGACGGTCGAAGCCATGGACGACGTCACACTGCGCTGGATGACGCGTCCGGACAATCCGGAGGAAGCGGCTGTCTACGGGTCGATCTCCGATCAGCTGGACGGCAGCCTCGATGGCATCAGCCTGGTCTACGAGCCGGGCTCGAACGAAGGCGCCGGCTATCAGCAGACCCTGCTGACCAACCTGTCGGCAGGAACGGCTCCCGACGTGTTCTGGATTCCGGGCACCGACATCGCCGACTTCGCTTCCCGTGGCGTCATCCTGGACCTGCGGCAGTATGCGGACGCAACCGGTCACAACGACGCAGACTTCTACCCCGGCCCCATGGCCCATCTGACCACCGAACTCGACACGGGACAACCCGGCAACGCCTTGTGGGGGCTCCCGCGTGACGTTTCCACGTTCGCCCTCTACGTCAACCTCGACCTGATCGCCGAAGCCGGCGCCCCGAACCCGGTTGAGTTGGAGGCCAATGGCGAGTGGACTTGGGAGAAGTTCCAGGAGGTCGTCGACGCAGTCGCCGCGCTGGGCGGCGAGGTCAAGGGCTACGGCCAGAGCGCTTGGTGGGGCCCGTATGGCGCCTGGCTCAACGCATCCGGCGGCGGGTTCTTCACGGACGATCGCACCGCCTGCGGACTCGACAGCGCCGAGTCGATCGCCGGGCTTTCCGCCCTGCGTGACCTGTACTCGGGCGAGTCGGTCATCCCCTACGGCGAGGATCCCGAGGGTCCGTTCCGGGCCGGCGCAGTCGGCATGTTCCAGAACGGTCGTTGGGCGACGCCCGGCATCCGCACGGTCGACTTCAACTGGGACGTCGTAGGCCTGCCGAGCGGCCCGGCTGGACCCGGCAACTGGCTGTTCTGGGGCGCCTACGTCGTGAATGCAGACACCGCCGATCCGGAGGCGGCCTGGAGCCTGGTTCAGGCGCTCACCCAGGCCGATGTCCAGGCTCAGATCTCCGAGCTCGGAGCGAACATCCCGAGCCGGGTCAGCCAGGACGCCCTCGACGCCTTCTTGGGGTTCACGCCCCCCGAGAACAACCAAGCGTTCCTCGACGGGCTCGCCAACGATCCGACCACCGAAGGCCCCCTGTGGGCGGGTAGCTGGCCGGAGTTCGTTGGCCTGATGGACGGCGCCATCCAGGCCGTCGTCACGGGCGAGCGTGACATCGCCGACTTCGAAGCGAACATCTGCTCCGAGACGGCCGCCGCCTTCAGCGGCTGACCAACCCACATGACCCGGGCCGGTGCCGACGCACCGGCCCGGGTCTCGGACCCACCATGGCTACAGCAATACCGACGTGGTACCGACCGCTCATCGCCTGGCGAGGCGTGATGGTCGCGCTCACGCTTACAGCAACGATCGGTGTGCTGCTGCGTCGTGGCATCGTCCTCGACGGCCCGATTCGGTGGACGCTGCTCCTGGCCCTCGCCGGAGCCACGGTCGGAACCGTCCACGCGCTGCGCGCCACGCGCGACCGTCGCCACGCCGGCCGCTTCGCCGGGTTCGCGGTCGACTTCCTGACCGCCGTGATCCTCGCCTTCATCGCACTCAACCGGATGGGGATGTTCGTCGGGCTCGATGCCGTCGGCGAAGCCTTCAACCGGAGTTTCGGTTGGGGACTCATCGTGGTCCTCGGTTGGTTCATCAGCGGACTGGCCGGCCGGGCCGGCGGGTCACAACGAGCACTGCAGACGGCTGCTCGCTGGGTGATGATCGGCGGGCTCGTCGTCCTCGCACTGTCGATGGGACTCATCCCAGGCCTCGTCGAGTTCGCCCGCCGTGCCATCGCCCCGTCGGTATTGCCGCTGCTGATTCTGGCCGTGACGGCCGGTTGGTTCGCCCGGCTTCAGTGGTCTGAACCTGCCGGACGGTTCTTCGCCACGACCCAGCGTCAGGCAGAGACCATGGACGGCTGGCTCTTCGTCGCCCCCAATCTCTTGGGCTTTCTGGCGTTCTTCGCCGGCCCGCTCATCGTGTCGCTGTTCATCAGCTTCACCGAGTGGGACGGCTTGACCGACGCGACGTTCGTCGGATTGGCCCACTACTCCGCGCTGTTGTCCGACGGTCTCTTCCTGCGGTCGCTCCGCAACATCGCCGTCTTCGGGCTCTTCGCCATACCTCTCGCCGTGATCCCAGCCCTGTTTCTGGCTGCCCTGCTCAATTCCAAGATCCCCGGAGTGCGGTTCTTCCGCGCGATCTACTTCCTGCCCTCGATCGCCGGTGTGGTCGGCGTCACGCTCATCTGGAAGCAGCTGTTCAACTCCACCATCGGCTACCTGAACTTCATGATCCTCGAGGCGACCGAACTCATCAACACGGTGTTCGGTACGGGTCTCGAGGCCGCTCAGCCGCAATGGATATCGGACCCCGCCATCGCCCTGACCGCTGTCATCATCCTCTTCGTCTGGCAGCAGATCGGCTTCAACACCGTCTTGTTCGTGGCGGGCATGCAGGGGATCGACAAGACGCTCTACGAAGCTGCTCAAATCGACGGGGCCGGTCCGTGGAAACAGTTCATCAACATCACCGTTCCTTCGCTCCGCGCCACGACGTTCTTCGTCGTCGCGACGACCACGATCCTGGCACTGCAGCTCTTCAACGAGCCATACATCCTGCAGTCGCCGTCCCCGGCGGCCGGACCTGGCAACGCAACGCTGACCCCTGTCGTGTACCTCGTGCAGAATGCCTTCCAGGAGTTCCAGATCGGCTACGCCTCCGCCGTGGCGTGGGCTCTGTTCGTCCTGATCTTCGTCGTGACGTTGTTGTACTTCCGGCGGAGCGGAGAAGACGGGGTGCTCTCGACATGACCGTCCCCGCACGACGATCGATCGAAGCCCGGCTGCGCACCGTGGGAACCCGACTCGGCGCATACGCCGTACTGATCGCCTTCATGGTCGTCGTCGTATTCCCGTTCTTTTACATGGCGGCCACTGCGCTCAAGACACCCGACGACACCTTCCGGTACCCGCCCAAGATCCTCCCTCGTTCGGCCGAGACTGCCGTCGTCGACGGCGAAGAGGTAGAGCTGTTCAGCGTCGACGTCCCCGGTGAGGGCCAGACATCGGCGTTTCTGGCCGAAACAGGCGTGGGCGCAGGCCTCTTCGCCAACCCCGCCGACCCCACGCAGACGCTCGCCTGGCCGACCGACATGGCCGTCGAGACCGGGGCAACGGCGGTCATCGATGGTGAGACCCTGCCGATCTATCGGGTCCAACTCGGAGAAGAAGTCCGAGAGTGGGCGCTGGTTCGCAACACGGCCGTCGGTCGGTTCGTGGCCGTCGACGACCCCGAGGTGGAGACCTTCGCCGTGGCGCGGACGGCTGAGCCGGCGGAGCGGGTCGAGGCTCAGTGGAGCAACTTCGCCGAAATCATCGAACTGCGAGATTTCGACCGATCGCTGACGAACACCATCCTCGTGACGTTGCTCGTCGTCGCCGGCACGCTCTTCACTTCGATCACGGGCGGGTACGCCTTCTCGCGAGTGCGGTTCGCCGGTCGCGACAAGATCTTCCTCGCCTACATCGGGTCGACCATGATTCCGTTCGTCGTCCTGATCGTTCCGCTGTTCCGCTTGATGGTCTCGCTCGGCTGGGTCAACACGCTCGGTTCGCTCGTCTGGCCCTTCATCTTCAACGCCTACGGCACGTTCCTCATCCGCCAGTTCTTCGTGGCGATTCCCACCGACCTCGAAGAGGCGGCATTCATCGACGGTGCCCGGCGATGGAAGATCCTCTGGTCGATCTTCGTGCCGCTGTCGTGGCCGGCGATCGCGACCTTGGCCACGTTCATGTTCTTGTACGCCTGGAATTCCTTCATCTGGCCGCTGGTGTCGATCAACCTCGGTAACTCCGAGGACTTCGTTCTCACGCTGGCCCTCCAGACGCTCGGCGGTCAGGCCGGCGAAGGCCCCAACCTGGTGTTCGCCGCCATCGTCCTGTCGGTGATGATCCCCTTCACCGTCTTCGTCCTCGCGCAGCGGTATTTCGTGGAGAATGTCGCCACGTCGGGCATCAAGTGAGTGGCGTGCAGGCGCGCCTCCCCATTACCGAATCCTTCCCCTCCTACTACCAACACGGCTGGCAGTCGTGGAGCGTGACGGGCTGGCGACCTCACGGACGCCCCATGCGCCACCCGGTCGTGCCCGCCCACGCCTTCCAGTCGACCGATCCCCAGCGGCTGAGTGACACTCGAGTGGGAGGAGCGAGCGTCGGGGCCGTGGATGTGACCGGAGACACGATCACCCTGCTCGGCTCCGTGGGCCCTGACGGCTGGGTGGCGCTCGAGAACGAAGGGATGGTGGGGGAAGGGCCGGGTCCCTGGTTCGAGGCGACTGGCGCCGAGCAGGCTGTGTTTGCCGCGTACGCGGAGCGCCTCGGCGAAACCCTGGGACGCCGCACCGGCACCCCCGGGCCGATCTGGTGCTCGTGGTACGGGCTTGGTCGCGATGTCGACGAACCATCCATGGCGCGCGTGCTCGAAGGGATCGACGATCTGCCGTTCGCCATCGTCCAGATCGACGACGGGTGGCAACGGTCCAATGGCGACTGGGAGGCGAACGAGGACTTCCCGAACGGCATGCGGGCCATCGCCGACCTGACCGCGAGTACGGGGCGCACCCCGGGTCTGTGGCTGGCACCGCTGCTCGTCGACTCGTGGTCCGATCTCGCGTCCCGGCATCCGGAGATGCTGTTGAGGGATTCCCTTGGCGCCCCAATCGTGGCAGCGGCCAACTGGGGTGGGCCGACCTGGGCACTCGACGTTCGCCGCGCCGACGTCCGGGACTGGCTGGGCGAACTCGTGACGAGGGTCGTCGACTGGGGTTTTCGATACCTCAAGCTCGACTTCCTCTACGCCGGAGCACTGATGTCTGACGACGGACGTGAAGCGAGCTATCGGTCTGCGGTCCAGGTCATCCGGGACGCCGTGGGCGATGAGGTCTACCTCCTCGCCTGCGGTGCACCGGTCGTGCCGTCTTTGGGCGTGTTCGATGCCATTCGGGTGGGGCCGGACGTCGCACCGTACTGGGACGATGTGAACCGCACCCGACACCTGGCCGACCGCGCCGGACCGGGCACGGCCGACGCCATCGCGACCAGCCTCGGCCGACTGTGGCTGCGATCGGTGATCGACGTCGATCCCGACGTCGCGTTCTTCAGGAGCCGGTACTGCCTGCTGACAAGGCCCCAAAAGCAACTCTTGGTCGACCTCGCGCACATCTGCGACTTTCGCGCCACCTCGGATCCGCCCTGGTGGCTAGACAGAGAAGAGCGCGACGAGATGGAACGCTTTCTCCGCTCGACGCCCGCCATCGAACGGAAGGAGCGGTTTCGCTTCGTCATCGATGGGAGGGATGTCGACTTCGGCGCCGTGGTGGAAGGTCGACCATGGTGATCGACGAACCGCACCGCAGGTTCAATCCACTCACGGGTGAGTGGGTTCTCGTATCGGCCGGCCGCAACGAGCGGCCTTGGCAGGGAGGCGCCGAGCCGGCGGCCGTCGAGCGCCGGCCCGTCCACGATCCCGGCTGCTATCTGTGCCCGTCCAACCAGAGGGCCGATGGCACCGTGAATCCGCGGTACGAGACCACCTTCGTCTTCACGAACGATTTCGCCGCTCTCCGGCCCAACGTCCACCCGGCTCGGCACACCGACGGCCTGTTGACCGCCGAAACCCAGGCGGGCACCTGCCGCGTCATCTGTTATTCGCCCCGCCACGATCAGGACCTCGCGACCCTGAACCCGGCGGAGCTTCGCAACGTCATCGACCTCTGGGCGGACCAAGTCGCCGAACTCAGCCGCGCCTATGAGTGGGTCCAGGTGTTCGAGAACCGCGGGGCGGCGATGGGTGCGTCCAGCCCTCATCCACACGGACAGATCTGGGCTGGGTCGGCCCTTCCCGGCGAACCCGCCAAAGAGGACGTTCACCAGCGGAGGTATTGGGACGAGCGTGGTTCCGTCCTGTTGCTGGACTATCTGGCCCAGGAGCAAGGCGGCGAACGCATGGTGGCCTGTAATGCCACGTGGGCTGCTGTGGTGCCCTTCTGGGCGGTCTGGCCATTCGAGTTGCTGTTGATTCCGACTCGTCCGGTCGCGACGCTGCCGGATCTCCCGGCCGATGCCCGGTCCGGCCTCGGTGAACTGTTGAGAGAGGTCCTCGGGCGATACGACCGCGTGTTCGACGCGCCCTTTCCGTACTCGATGGGATGGCACGGCGCACCGACGTCCCAGGCCGGCCAGCCGCACTGGCAACTGCACGCCCACGTATATCCTCCGCTGCTGAGATCGGCGACCGTGCGCAAGCACATGGTTGGCTACGAGCTCCTCGCCGAGGCGCAACGGGACCTCACGGCAGAAGCCGCGGCAGTTCGCTTGCGGGGTCTGGGATCCGATGCGTGACGTGGTCGTCGCAGGGTTCGCCTCCCGATTCGGAAGCGAGCCGACCCTGGTGGTCCGATCTCCTGGCCGAGTGAATCTGATCGGCGACCACACCGATTACTCAGAGGGGTTCGTCCTGCCCATGACCCTTTCGCTCGGCACCTGGTTGGCTGTGTCACCGGCCACCGGCAGCCGGGTGCGAGCGTCCTCGGACAGGTTTGATGCAGCAGAGTTCGACCTGGCCGACCTCCACCATGGCGGGCCGGCCTGGACCGAATATGTCAAGGGGATGTTGTGGGCCATGGAAGCGACCCGCGGCTTGGATCTCTACGTGGCGGGCAACCTGCCGATCGGAGCCGGCCTCTCATCGTCTGCGTCGCTCGAACTGGCGGTTGGACGCGCCGTGGCTGCTGCCGAAAGCCGGCCCTGGAATGCCAAACAGGCTGCCCTTCTGGCGCAGAAGGCCGAAAACGAATGGGTCGGTGTGGCGTGCGGGATCATGGACCAGATGGTCATCGCGGCCGGCCGGCCCGGATCAGCCCTCTTGATCGACTGCCGCACGCTGGAGATCCAACCGCACGCGCTACCGCCGGAGACGGCAGTCGTGATCATGGACACCGGCACCACACGGAGTCTCGCCGACTCGGCCTACAACGAGCGCCGCCGATCCTGTGAGCAAGCGGCCGCGGCGCTCGGGAAAGCGTCCCTGCGAGATGTAACGGTCGATGACCTGTCGGAGGCTCGTCACCGGCTGGAGCCGGAGCTGTTTCGTCGCGCCCGGCACGTCGTCACCGAGAACGACCGAACCGTTCGAGCCGCCCATCGCATGTCATCCCAAGATGCTCCCTCCGTCGGAGAACTCATGGTTGCAAGCCATGAGAGCCTGCGCGACGACTATGAGGTATCGAGTCCGGCCCTCGACGCCATGGTGGCTGCCGCGCTCGGTGCCCCCGGCGTGTTCGGAGCACGGATGACCGGCGCAGGATTTGGCGGGGCCGCCGTCGCACTCGTGGACGAAGGGATGGTCGAACCGTTCGTCGATCACACGGAAGCGGCCTACCGACGCGGAACCGAGGCAGAGCCGAGGTTCATCACCAGCCCTGCAACCGGTGGCGTGGAACTACTGACGTAACGTTCAGCCGTCTCGTCGGGTGGGGCCGTCGCATCGAAGCTCCCGCCGCGATCGCGGGGCCCTGATAGCGTCCGACACGGTGAACCACTCCGAAGATCAACCGCCACGCGACGCCCTCTCCGGCCTGTTGCCTCCGCAACTGGCCGAGCGCATGCTCGCCGGTCGACACGCCCTCGAAGGCGAGCGAAAACTCGTGACGGTGCTCTTCGCGGACGTCGTGGGCTCGACGGCCATGGCGGCCGGACTCGATCCGGAAGACGTGGTGGACATTCTCAATGGGCTGTTCGAACGATGGGTGGCCGCGGTCCACCGTTACGAGGGAACCGTCGACAAGTTCCTGGGCGACGGCATGCTGGCCTTGTTCGGGGCTCCGCTCGCCCACGAGGACGACCCACGCCGGGCGGTCTTGGCCGCGCTGGAGATCAGAGACGCGACGCACGGGTTTCGTGACGAACTCGTCGGCGTCGACCTCGACGTTCGGGTCGGTCTGAACACCGGCACCGTGGTGGTCGGCACCGTCGGCGCCGACGCCCGCATGGAGTACACCGCGATCGGTGACGCCGTGAACGTGGCACAACGAGTCGAAGCGAACGCTCGACCCGGATCGGTCTACATCTCCGACGCGACGCGGCGCCTGGTCGAACCGTATTTCGACCTCCGCGCGGCCGGCACATTCGAACTCAAAGGAAAAGCCGAACCTGCCGCTCTCCACGAAGTCGTCACGACGACAGATGTCGTATCGGCCGTACGGGGCCTGCCGGGACGAACGACTCCGCTGGTGGGCCGGAACGCCGAATACGAGCGACTCGCTCGTCTGCTCGAAGACGACGAAGGGCGCAGCATGGTCGCGTTGTCGGGGGATCCGGGTGTCGGAAAGACACGGTTGGTCGACGAACTCCGGCACGACCATCCACACCTCACGTGGATCGCTGGCAACGCCGTGGCGTTCGCGTCGACCACCCCGTTCGGCGTCCTTCGCCAGATGGCCGGCCAACTCGGTGTCGAACTGCCGATCGATGGTTCGGACAAGGCGCAGGTCGACCGTGTCGGCGCCGCCTTCCGACAAGCGGTCTTGGCCGCGCGACCGGCCGTGGTCTTCGTCGACGACCTGCAGTGGGCCGACGAGGCGAGCCTCGAAGCGATCGCCAACGTCGTAGGTGCCGGTGACTCCGGCGTCGGCTTCGTCGCCACGATGCGCCCCGAAGGAACGCCACGAGCCCAGGCTCTCGGGGCGGAAGTGCTCGAAGTCGGACCCCTGAGCTCGGACGCCTCCACCCATCTCGTGTCGCATCTCCTCGCAGGACAGCCACCTACCGGACTCGACGGCCTCATCATCGAACGCTCCGACGGAAACCCCTTCTTCACCGAGGAGCTGCTGCGGACCCTGATCGAAGAAGGATCCCTCAGCCAACGGGCCGGGCTCTGGCACATCGACGTCACCCGCGTCGAACTTCCCCCGACGATCCAGGGACTGGTGGCTGCCCGACTCGACCGACTACCCGAGGCCACGAAGCGGGCCGTACAGGCGGCGGCGATCCTGGGCATGACCTTCGATCCCGACATCCTGACCGAACTGCTGGGAGCGCCCGCCGATCTGAGCGCCGCGATCGAAGCCGGGTTTCTGATCGCAACCCTCGAAGGTCCCGCGTTCAAACATGGGATCACCCGCGAAGTCGCCTACGGCAGCGTGTTGCGCAAGACACGTCGGACCTGGCACCTCCGGGCGGCCGAAGCGATGGAACGGCGCCACGGCGACGCTCGACCGGCCGAGATCGGCATGCATTTCGACGAAGGGAACGAACCCGAGCGAGCCGTTCCCTATCTCATCGCCGGGGCGCATCGGGCGGCCTCGGCGTCGTCCAACGAAGCCGCCCTGGCACTGGCGGTCCGCGCCACCGACCTCAGCAACGATGCCGACGACGTGTTGGAACTCTGGGAGCTGCGCGCGGCCGTCCTCGGTGTGATGGGGCGCCACGACGAGGAGTGGGAGGCCGTCTCGAACATGGACGCGATCGCCTCCACGAGAGAAGGCCGGCTCCGGACGCTCATCTCTGGTGCGCGCTGCCGGCTGTCGTCCAAGTACACCGAAGCGTTGCCGCTCATCGAAGAGGCCCGTCACATCGCCGACGAACTCGACGATTCGCCGCGCCTCGCCGACGTCCTGCTGCTCGAGGCGAGACTGCAGAGGCGCCAGTACGCCCCCGAGCGGGCCGTGCCGTTGCTCGAACATGCCTTGGATCTGTATCGCGCGTCGGGCGATCGAGCCGCCGTGGCAACGACCCTCGGAGAACTCACCGAACTCGTGCCGTACGGCGATCCGAGGGCCCCTGGGATCAACAGGGCGGCCACTGACGCCGCCCGCGAGGCGCGCAACCCGAGGCTCATCGCCGAGTCGCTCATCCGCCAAGCGTGGAACGCCAACGAGTCGGCTGACCTCATCACGGCTACGGAGCACCTCGATCAAGCCGTGGCGGTCGCCGACGAGATAGGGGCGGCCGGCGTCATGCTCCGCGCCCGGCGCGCTCGAGCCTACGTGCACATGAAGCGAGACGACTGGCCCGCCTGGGACGCCGACCAGGATGCGGCGCTGGAGCTGGCCGAGCGGACCGGCGACTTCCACGGCTGGCTCGTCACCGCCATGTCGAGGGTGGAAGGCTGGGAATCGCGTCATCGCTTCGCCGAGCTGCACGCGTGGCTGGTCGAGACGTTGCCGACGGTCGAGCGGTGGGGCCAGGTCCATCTCGAGCACTATGTCCACTACGCCCTCGGCTATCGGTCACTGCGCTGGTTGGGGGCGTTCGACGATGCCCTCCATCACCTCCGCCAGGCCGTGGGCATCTCCGAACACGGTCTCGATTGGATACCGCCCGAGGTCATGTACCGGAATGGGCTGGCCGCCGTGCTCGTGGACCAGGGATATCCGGCGGAAGCGCGCACGTTCCTCGACGACGCGTTCGAGATCGCGCATCGTCACGAGATCACCGAGGGGATCGTGGCGTATCTCAATATCACCGCCGTTCGTCTGGCGCTTTCCGAAGGAGCCGTCGCTGCGGCGTCCGCCCCGCTGGAGAGGCTGAGGTCCTATCTGAGCACGCCGGACGAAGGCGTGCAGCACGCCACCGACTACCTCGAGGCAGAGGTGGCGCTGGCCGATGGGAGGGCAGAGGACGCTTTCACGTTCGCGACCGCCGCCTGGGAGGCCGAGCCCCTGACGGAGAGTGACCGGTGGTTCTCGCAGCTCCACGTACTGGACCTCCTGGTGCGGGCCGCGGAGGCCGCCGAACGACCGGCCGACGATCTCCGCGCGAGTGGCCATGCACGCGCCTCGCGCTTTCTCGAGGAGCTACCCGATCGATTCCAAGCCACGGCTGGGCAATTGCCTCACGTCCGCCGGTTGCTCGGCTGAGCCGAGCCGCCGGTCCCCGACCAACGCCGATCGGTACCATCCGACACAGCAGCCGGCGCACCTGCGCCGGCTGCGGGCAGCCTGTCCGGAGGCACGAAGGAGGGACACGTGACACCGAACCAGCGTGAGCGGGGAGAACTCCGTATCTGGCACTACGGATTGACGGCCCGCAGCTGGATCGTCGAGACCGAGCTGGGCGAGAACGGAGCGTTCTTCAAGCGGGTCGTCGAACAGTCGGGCGACCCCGCCCTGGATGTGGGGTGTGGCGCCGGGCGCCTCCTGGCACCGTTCCTCCAATCCGGGCTCGATGTGGACGGCAGCGACTATTCGGCTGACATGCTGGCGGTCTGTCGCGAAGCACTCCAAGCTGCCGGCCTCGACGCTGACCTCTATCAGCAGGCCATGCACGAGCTCGACCTGCCCCGGCGGTATCGGACGATCTACGCCTGCGGGGTGGTCGGCCTCGGTGGCCGGAAGGACCTGGCTCGGCGGGGTTTCCAGCGCATCCGCGACCACTTGCGGCCTGGTGGGGTCTTTGTGTTCGACTACCAGGCACCTTGGAACGAGTCCGGCTATTGGAGTGGCTGGGTACCTGAGCGGAGGCGGGAGCTGCCGCTCGACTGGTTCCCCCCCAACCGTGTCGAAATGCCTGACGGCGCCGAACTGGAAGACTCGGTCCAGATCGTCTCGCACGATGCGCTGGAAGGCGTCGCGGTGCGCGCCATCCGGCACCGGCTGTATCGGGACGGCGCACTCGTCGAGGAGGACGTCCACTCCATGGCCATGGAGCTCTACACGACACACGAGTTGGTGCTGATGCTGGAAGCCGCTGGTTTCGGAGCGATCGACATCTACGGCGATTACACCGACGAGTCCGCCACCGGCGACCATGAGAACCTGGTCTTCGTCGCCCGCCGCTGAGAACCTGCGAGAGCAGCCCGCCTCACCGGGTACCCGAATCGGCCTCATGTACCGGTCGGCCGGTCGGAAGCGCGATTCCGGCGAGGGTCGACCGGTACCATCCGATTCATGAGCAGAACCATCCAGCGACCACGGATCCGCCGCCGCGAGATGTGGGGCCTCGTTGCGGCTGCGACCGTGCTCGTCGCGGGTGTCTTCATCGACGGAAACGCCCATTCGACTCTCGACGAGATCGAGAGTTTCTTCACGGTCCCGCATGCCATCGTGTTCGCCGGCTATCTCGCCTGTGCGGCGGTCGTCGTGCAAGCGATCCGTCATCGCCTCGACGGAACGACCGGCCTGTGGGGGGCTGTGCCGGACGGTTGGATCGGCGCGGTCTGGGGTCTGGGCCTCTTCGGTGCCGGGTTCGTGGGAGATGGCATCTGGCACACCGTGTTCGGCATCGAGGCAGACATCGACGCTCTGCTTTCGCCCACCCACCTGCTCATGCTGGCAGGCGGCCTCGCCGTCTTCGCGGCACCCGTGTTGTCGCAATGGCACGACCCGACCTCAGGAGCGACGTGGCGGTCCCTGGCACCGACGGTGGCGTCGATCACCCTGATCGTCTCCTCGATCTCGTTCTTTCTCGTGTGGACGTGGCCGCTCGCAACCGGCGTCGTCACCGACGGTTTCCTCGACTACGCCTCGGACAACCTCGCGGTCCGCGACGACCTCATCGACTTCGGACAGATCACCGGCCTGGCCGGATATGCCATCTTCGGGGTGGTGCTCGTCGCTCCCCTGCTCCTCCTCGCCAAACGTTGGCTACTGCCGCCTGGGGCCATCGCCGTCATCGTCGTCGTCCCGTGGTTGGCGATGGTGTTCGCGTTCGACACGCCTTCCGCGACGGCGCGTTTGTCTTCGGTGGTCGCCGGCGCAGCCGTTGCAGAGTGGATGTCGGCACGCCTCTGGCGAGACCGTCACCCGGAACGCTGGCGCATCATCGCCCCGGCGCTCGTGGCCACCGCCTGGACGACCGACATGGTCGTGCTGGCTTTCCGTTGGGGAATCGGCTGGGAGGCGGAGTTCGTCGGCGGCGCCATCGTGCTGTCCGCCCTGATGGTGTTCGGCATCGCTCTCCTGGCGTTCCCTCCGCGCACCCCATGAAAACGGGGCCCCATCGGGGCCCCGTTTCGATGCTCACTTCGTGAGTTCGGGTATCCGCAGCTTCTGACCCGGATAGATCAGATCGGGATCTTCGAGCATCGGCCGATTGGCCTCGAAGATGACCGGGTACTTCATCGCATCGCCGTAGTACTCCTTGGCGATCTTCGAGAGCGTGTCACCCTTTTCCACGGTGTAGAACCTCGGCTGGGAACGCTTCGGCCGGGCGGCCGCTTTGGTTGCCTTCTCGGTCCGCGGCTCCACCTCACCGTTGGCGGCTTTGACCGCGTCCTGCGTCGCCTGGGCTGCGGCACCGCCGCTCCCCGACGACCCTGTGGCGACCTCTGGCTGGTCGACCTCGGGAGCGACGACACGAACGCCGTCATCGTTCACCTGACCCACACCCTCGGTGTTTCCGGTTGCCAGCACGATCTTCTCGAGATCCTCCTGGCTGGGTACCGACCCGGTGATCGTCACCGTGCCGTCCTCGAAGGCGAACTTCAGGTCGTCGACCGGCAGGCCGAGCTTGCGAACGTACTGCTTGACCTGGAGGGCGCGGTTGACGTCGCTGATCTCCCCGTCGTCATCACCGCCATCGAGCTTCTCGCCGATGTCTTTGACGAAATCGAACAGGCCCATGTTGATCCTTTCTCGAGAGTCACTCGGTAACTACCCGCTACAAAGCCAGCCGAAACGAAGGCCGTCCCGGAGGTGGCAAGTACAGTCCCCGCCATGGGACCCACCGGTAACGACCACGTCGGCCTCGTCCGCCTTCCCCGCCGGGCGCGACCGCCACTGGCGTCGATCGGGCAACGCGTCCTGTTTGCGCTCTCACTGATCGTGTTCGTGGCGGTGGTGGTCCTCGCCGGGGAGGACGGCTACGTGGATGTCACAGGCGATGCGATCGGGTTTCTCGATGCGATCTACTACGCCTCCGTCACGGTCACGACCACCGGCTATGGCGACATCACCGCCATCAGCGACGGCGCCCGTCTCGCCACCGTGCTGCTCATCACCCCCGCTCGTATCGTCTTCCTGATCCTCGTCGTGGGCACCACGGTCGAGGTGCTCACCGACCAATCTCGCCAGCTCTGGTTGACTGAACGTTGGAGGCGACGCGTGAACGACCACTACTTGATCTGCGGCTTTGGCGCCACCGGCCAGGCGGCTGCCGACGACCTCATTCGGCGCGGCGTCGCGGCCGGCGACATCGTGGCCGTAGACCGCAACCCCGAGGCTGTGCGTCGTGCCACGGACCAGGGGTTCGTGGCCATCCAGGGCGACGCCACCCAGAACGCCGTTCTGAGCGAGGCCGCCGTCGAGCGCGCCCGCGCCGTCATCGTCACGCCCAACCGCGATGACACTGCCGTCCTCGTCACCCTCACCGTGCGAGAGCGCAACCCGCATGCCCACCTGGTCACGGGGCTGCGCCAACAGGAGAACCTCCACTTGCTGGAGCAAGGGGGCGCCGATCAGGTGATCGACTCGACCGCCGCGGTGGGGAGGATGCTCGGATTGGCGACCGTGGCGCCGTCGACGGTCCAGATCCTGGACGACCTCCTCGACGCCGGAACCGGTCTCGAGTTGGTGGAGATCGCTCCGAGCATCGAAGACGGCCAGGCCATCCTTCCGTCCGGTGTCCAACTCGTGGCGGTGATCCGAGATGGCCGCCGTCTCCATCCCGAGGAGACGGACATGACCGCCCTGCGCACCGGTGATCGCCTCGTCGTGTTCCGCGAGTCCGAGTGAATCGGGACTTTCGCCGGGTGGAGGGGGCGAGCCGAGGGGCGCACGCTGGAAGGACCGTTTCCGAAAGGGAGGGAACATGCGGAAAACGGTCATCCTCACTGCGGCGCTGCTCATGGCGCTCGTGTGGGCGGCCCCGGCTGGAGCCGGTGACGCCATACCGCTCAAGGCATCAGCGGAAGGCTGGGTGTTGGGCTTCAACATGGACCGGGATCTGATCGAAGCGCGCTGCGCCGACCCCGACAACACGTGGGCGGTGAGCTCATTCCACGGATGGGGGCCCACCACCCATCTGGGCAAGACCTACTCGTACGCCGAGCATTGCTCGTACATCGAGCCGTTCGGCACGTACGGCGAAGGCCACCTGACGCTGATCGCGGCCAACGGCGATCAGCTGTTCGCGACCTATGGTCCGGGCTCCTCCACCTTCAGCGATGGCCCCGTGGTGGGTTTCACCGACGACTTCGTGTTCTACGACGGCACCGGGCGTTTCGAGGGGGCGACCGGCGGAGGCACCGAGGTCGGGTGGGTCAACCTCGACACCGGGGAGTTCGGCGTCGAGATGGACGGACACATCACCTACGACGCCTCCAGTCGGCGACGCTGACACGACACAACCCACCCGCCGTGGGGTCGACGGTGACCGCCACCACGGCCGCCACTTTGGCTGACGCGTGTTCGGTGACGCTCTTCCAGATGCGGTGGCCTTGATGGAAGGACCCGATCGGTTCAGCGCGTGTCGGTCAGGCCTCGATGAGATACGGCAATGACATGCCTTCGACGATCTTCAGGAAGGTGGAGGCGCCGAGCCGGTCGCCCGTGACGGTGACCGACTCGTTTTCGAGAGCCGCTCGGAGCGGCAATCGCTTCATGAAGATCTGATAGAGAAGCCCGGTGTCGGCCGCCACCCAGAGATCGATGTCGATCATCGGGTCGTCAAAACACAGCGACGTCTCTCCGTTGTCGCGGACAATCCACGACAGGCACGGACGCGGACCGGCCAAGTCGAACTCGACCACGAAGCGCTGATCGCCGAGCTCCTCGAAGTCAGCGATTCGGCTGAACCAGAGCATCAAGAGGCGCGGGTCCATCTCGATCGGCGTCGGATCGTCCATGATCCACCGATTGACCCAATTCGTCAGCGAAGTGAGGACCATCGAGAGATCCAGGCCGGCGGGTGACAGCTGGTAGCGCTTGGTTCTGCCGGCGGCGTTTTTGGTCCGGTCGACCAAACCGTCGCGTTCGAGTTTTCGAAGCCTCTGGGTGAGCACCGATCTCGAGATCCCCGGCAGGCCCCGATGCAGGTCGTTGAACTGGCTGGCCCCGGTGTGCATGTCTCGCAGGATGAGAAGCGTCCACCGGTCGCCGAGAACCTCGGCTGCCTTGGCGACGGGGCAGTACTGACCATAGGTGTCCATCTCCGGAGTATGGCCGACGCACCGGGTGAGCGCGTTGTGGGGAGAGACGCAGCAGGTTCGTTTATAGAACTATGCGGGAGCTCATCCTGGCGATACGTTGAAGTCGAGAGGAGGGAAAAGGCAGCTCGGAGTGGCTCCGAACGAGATCGCAGCCACCTCGAACTCCCACGACCGCACGGCTGACTCGCAGCCGGACCAGGCAATCGATCCACGTGAAACGAGGAGGAGGTACTCGGTGCCACTGTTCATGGACATGCATACGATGGAAGGCGGCGTTTCCGCTGAAGACGCGGCCGCCGCACACCAGAGGGACCTGGACACCCAGGCGAAATTCGGGGTCAAGTACCTGCGGTACTGGGTCGACCAGACCGAGGGAAAGATCTTCTGTCTCGTCGAAGCGGACAGTGCCGAAGACGCCGCGTCCGTCCATCGAGAAGCACACGGGCTCGTCGCCGACGAGATCTTCGCCGTGACCGAACACAGCTGAGTTCGGCTGCGCATCGTGACGGCCGGCCCCTTGACGGGGGCCGGCTCGTCGTAGCTACTCCGCCCAGGTCGGAACGGGTCGTCCGTCGAGCCTGCGTCGACAGCAACCGAGGCATGCGTCGGCTCGTGGTGGGCGGTCGTCTCAGTCCTAGCGAGCGCCTTCGGTCTCCTCCCCCAGTTTGAGGAGATCGTCCACACCACCGTCGGCGTAGACCCTGACCGGGAACCCGTGGTCGCGCAGGAACCCGGCTCCGGCCATCGCTCGATATCCGGTGGCGCAGACCAGCCACGTGGGCTCGGCCGGATCAAGTGTCTGAGCTGCCCTCTCGGCGAGGTCGGGGAGGTAGATGTGGTGAGTGCCTTCCAGGTGGCCTGCATCCCATTCGGCAGGACTGCGAACGTCGATGACCTGCCCGCCGCTGCGAAGCGCAACAACGACGTCTTCCGCACCCACCGTCGCGATGTGGTCGACGGGGTGGCCTTCGAGCAGCCAGTCGCCGATGCCGTTCATGACTCCGAGTACCCGGTCGTAGCCGATCCGATTGAGTTGGACGAGCGCCTCCTGTCGATCCTGATCGTCGTTGAGAACCAGGACAATCTCGGCATCGAACTCGGTGAGCCAGCCGACCCAGGTGCCGAAGTCGTCGCGCAACTCGATGCCGAGCGAGTTCGGCACATGACCATCGGCGAAGTCGTATCGCGGGCGCGCGTCCACGACGAGGACGCCGCGGTCCTGTAGACGGCGGACTTCCCCTGGTGTCAGGCTTGACAGGTCGCGGTCTGGCAAGGGCGCCGGTCCCGACACGTTGGCGGGGCCCATGTGGGCGTAGTAGGTCGGGTAGGGCTGCAGAACGGACAGTTGGCCGGCCACAAAGGCGTCCTCGTTCGGGTAGGCGAGCACCGGGTTGGTGAGACGTTCCTCCCCGATCGTCGAGGTGTGCTTGCCTGCTCCGGACGCCGTACAGAACGAGCCTTCGCCATGGGTCGGGTACA
>JBFKPQ010000018.1:0-26309 GCA_041628225.1 Acidimicrobiia bacterium
GCCGCCGATTGCCGAGGACGACTTCTTCTGGACGGATGAAGACAACGGCCTCGTGGGCATGGATGTCCTCGGAAACGACTGGGATCCGGACGGCGATGCCATCGCGTACGCATCGCACGACACCACCGGCACGATCGGAGAGGTCGTCTGGGACGGTGCGACCTTCGAGTACCACCCGCGGGACGGCTTCGCCTACCTCGGTGAGTCCGACCTGGCCACGGATTCGTGGACGTATGTGATCAACGACGGCCGCGGCGGGTCTGACGCTGCCACCGTGACGGTGTACGTCACGGGGGTCAACGACGCACCCGAGATGTCGGATCAACCTGACCAGGAGGTGCAATACAGCGACGGCCTCGTCCCGATCGTCTTCACCGCCACCGATGCCGACACTGACCACCTAGAGATGTGGGCGAGTGGGCTCCCCGGCGGGTTGTCGGCAGTATCGGCGTGCTCACCGGGAGCGGTGAGCGGGGTGGTATGCACGCTGACGATCAGCGGGACTGTCACGAGTCCGGTAGGCGACTATTGGATCGAGGTGACGGCCGGCGACGGCGAGTTCCATGCAATAGCGGGGACGACCATCACCGTGATGCACGAAGACGCCGATGTGTCACTCCACGGAGGAAACGACACGGCGATCCCGGTGGCTCCGGACGACGAATCGGGTCCCTTCGAGCTGATGTTCAAGGTGCGGCACGCCGATCCGGATACCGGTTCTGCGCCGACTCCTGGGGACCTGTCGCTGGCGGGTACGGCCCTGACGCTCGACCCCGTCGGACCGGGCCCGTCCATCGGGGGTGCATGTGACTCGGTCACCGAGACGGGCAGCGGCGACGACACCATGCTGACGGTGGTCTGCACGTTCGACGATGTGCCGATCAACACCTATTTGGTGACCGCTTCGACCGGCAGCGACTACTTCGCCGGCCACGCCAACGGTGTGCTGACGGTCTACGACCCGGCGAGCGGGGAGGTCGAGGGCGGCGGCACCTTCCTTTGGGACGGTGACCCGACGGAGTTCGGATTCACGATGGACTACAACAAGAAGGGCACGAACCTCAAGGGTTCGTTCTTGCTGATCCGCCACACGTCGGCGGGTGACTACATCGTGAAGTCCAATTCGCTGTATGGCATGGCCACGGGCGTCGATGCAAGCACGGCCTGGGCGACGTTTGCCGGCAAGGCGACGCTGACTTGGCCGAGCGGAGACACTTACGGCAACCACGAGTTCGTGGTGCGGGTCACCGACGATCCCGACACGTTCTGGATCGAGCTCCGCGATAAGGATCGGGTACCCGTCGATCCGATGTCGATGCCTCGTGATGGCGCCGGAGAGCCCATCGATCCGGTGGCGGTACTCACCGGTGAGGTCGTGGTACCGAAGGGCAAAGGAGGCAAGAAGTGAGCTGACGGGCGCCCGCTGAGGTGGGCGCCCGGCTCACTCGCCCCAGGGGTCGTAGCTGCCGAACGACCAGACGTTGCCTTCGAGGTCGCGACACGTGTAGCCGCGTCCACCGTAGTCCTGGTCCTCGGGCTCCATGAGGATCTCGGCGCCGGCTGCGCGTGCCCGTGCGGCGTGGCCGTCGACGTCCGACACGATCACGTACATGCCGACCGTGGGTGTGCCACCCGCCTGCACGAACTGCTCGTAGTCGGAACCCTCGCCCGAGCCCAGCATGATCATCCCGGTGCCGTGCGTCAGTTGGGCGTGGGCGATCGTCCCGTCGGGGTTCGGATACACGGTGTTACGTTCGAAGCCGAATGCGTCGCACAGCCATTGGATGGCCTGCGATGCGTCGCGGTACCGGAAGGCCGGAATCACAGTCGACGACATGGGAACCTCCTTCGACGGGACCCTACCGAAGCCTTCCTTTGCCAGCCTTCGAGCTACGACCAGCGAATCCGGATTCGGTGACGCCACCAGTCGACGAGTGAGGCGTCGCCAACGATGTCCACATGCTCGGGGGAGGCGCGGTTCCAGACGAATCGGTACAACGCTCCGGCGGTGCCGGCGATGCGCACGTCCGCTGGCTGGTCGGCGCGCCGCGTATCGATGGGCCCGCCGCCGATCGTCAGATGCCAGTGGTCGGCCGTGTCGACGGCGTGGAACGCCATGGTCACGATCTCACCGGTCGGTGACGGCGTCGGTCGCCTCGTGATGAAGCACGTCAGCAATTCGTCGACACCGTCCGACGCCAGTGACGCCGGCACAGGTGTGGCAGTGCCCGCCGCACCCTCGGCGTCGATCCGATGGATCGTCGTCTCGTGGGCCTGGCGGCGCGCCCACATGGCGACGGGAGTATCGGCGGCGAGAAACGTGAAGCACCGGAGGTCAGCCGGGGCGGCTCGAAGGGTTGCGGCGAGCTCCGTCGCACCGCCGACCAACCACCCGATGAGGTCCTCGTCATCCGGCCAGGCGCCTACGACATCGATGAGGTCGGCGTCCCAGCCCTCGGTTCGCGGTGTCCCGACGATCGACGTGGCCCACCGGTGCACGCCGCCCTGGTGCTGCACGAGATCTCGTACATTCCATCCGGGGCAGGTCGGCACCGGAGCATCGAGGCCGGCGCGGGCGGCTGCGTCGGCCAGGCGGGAAGCGGCGGATTCTATGGCGGCAATCCACTGCGGTACCTCGTGCATGAGCTTCATGGTACCGATATCGAGTTCCACGATCCGGAACAGCGCTGTATGGTGGAACGTCCCGAGTAGAGGAACACAGGTGTCCGGTGTCCAATCGATCCAGCGGGCGTTCCTCGTTCTGCAGCGCCTGGCTTCGCAGCCGATGGGTGTCACACAGCTCGCCGAGTCGGCTGACCTCCCGAAGAGCACTGTGGCCCGACTGCTCAAGACGCTGGAGATGGAAGGCGCCGTCGAGCGCGTCGACGAGTCCGGCCGCTATCGCATCGGTCCGGGTCTCGCCACGCTGGCGGGCGCCAGTTCCACAGCGCTCGACCTCATCGGTCAGGTCCGGCCTCACCTCGTGCAGCTGGCCGATGAGACCGGTGAAGACGCCGGCCTCTCGGTACCCGACGGCTACAAGATGCATTACATCGACCAGGCCGACTCGGAGAACGCGGTCCAGGTGCGCGACTGGACTGGCGAACTCGCCCCCATGCACGCGGTACCGTCGGGACTGGTCGTGCTGGCGCACTGGCCCGAGGCTGCTCTCGAGCGCTTTCTTCGGCGTCCGCTCGATGCGTATACGCCGTCGACTATGACCGATCCCGAACAACTGCGGACTCGCCTCGGTCGGATTCGGACCGACGGTCACGCCTGGGTCTTCGAGGAGTTCGCCGAGGGCATCAACTCGGTGGCCGCTCCGATCCTCGACCGGCGTGGCCGGCCGCGCGGAGCGATCCACGTCCACGGTCCTGCCTACCGATTCCCTCCCGAAGGCGAGGACGACAGAGTCGCCGGTTTGGTGACCGAGCGCGCTGCGGTCATCGCCGAACAGCTCGCCGCGCTGCAGACTCGCTAGAGCGTTCGTGCTCTGATTCGTAGGCCTCGATCATGACGTTCAGTACGGGCGACATTCGCGCAGGCACCGGAGCGAATACACCCCGGTTTGGCAGAGCCCGGCGGAGGATGCGATGGACGGCGACGACGGCAACGGGCGCGTAGAACAGCGCGTGGCTCCACCAGTATCCGGGGGTGCCGAGAGCCGACATCATCGACTCGGTGATCAGCGGCCCGACGATGGCCCCCGCTCCCGTAATGAATAGGTAGGCGGCGGCCGAGGCGACGAATCCGTCGGCCGGAACGACGTCGTTGATGTGCGAGATGGCCAGCGAATACATCGGGAACGCCAGCCCCCCGTACACGAACACGAGAGCCAGCATCGTGGTGCTCCTTGCGTCGACCGTTGTGGCGACGAGCGCGACGAGCGTGGCCGCCGCCGAGGTCCCCAAGAGGACACGTCTCCTCGGAAAACGGTCCGACAACTGTCCGAGGGGGAACTGCAGCGCGACGCCGCCGACGTACGTGATGGCCATGAACACGGCGATGCGACTTGTCGGCATCCCGGCCCGGACGCCATAGATGGCACCCATCCCAGCGATCGCGGCGTTCGACGCTCCGGTCAAGAAACCCGCCACGGTGGCGAGCGGTGACAGCTTCGCGAAGGCGCGCAAACTCATGCGCGGTGTGATCTTCAGTTCGGGTGCCGGGGACTGGGCGAGGGTCACCGGGAGGACTGCCAGCGACAGCAACACCGAGGCGAGAACGAAGAGCTGGAAGCCCGTCGGATCGGTGAGATTCAAGAGGAACTGGCCGAGGCCGTAACCGCCCATGAGCACCACCATGTACACAGCCAAGAGCCGACCCCGGTTCCGATTGGTCGCCCGCGAGTTCAGCCAGCTCTCGACGACCACGTAGAGGCCGGCCATCGACGCGCCCGTGAACACGCGCATGAAGCCCCACGTCACCGGGCTGCCGAATACTCCGTGGACCAGCGCCGCGATCGAAGCGGTCGACGCCAGGGCTGCAAAGACCCGGATGTGGCCGACCCTGCTCACGATCTTCGGCACGATGAACGAGCTGCCCAAGAATCCGACGTAGTAGGCGGCCGTCACGAGGGCGGTGGCCGTGCTCGAGAAAGAATCGGTCTGGGTGCGGATGCCGATGAGCGATGCCGACAGGCCGTTGCCGAGCATGAGCAGCGCCAGGGCGAGGAACAGACCCCACAGCGGACCGATGGATTGACGGGTTTCAGACGTCATGGGGTCGCTCCGGAACGGCCGGCCGGATTGGCCGAAGTCGGCAGAAGCGTAGCGGAACGATTCCACGATGCGGTGCAGTTCCGCATCGTGGTAGGGTCCGCCGGACCAACAGGAGGGCCTCGCCGTGAGCACCGTTCCGAGCGACCTGGAGATCGCCCAGGCCGCCACCGTCACTCCCATCGCCGACATCGCCGCCGGGCTCGGCATCGAACCCTCCGAGCTCATCCCGTACGGCTCCACGAAGGCGAAGGTCCACCTCGACATCTTGAAGCGCATCGGCGCGCGCCCGCGCGGCAAGTACGTAGACGTGACGGCCATCACGCCGACGCCGCTGGGCGAAGGCAAGACCACCACGACGATCGGCCTCGTGCAGGGACTCGGCAAGCTCGGCAAGAACTCGATCGCCTGCATTCGACAACCGTCGATGGGGCCGACGTTCGGCATCAAGGGTGGGGCGGCCGGTGGCGGCTACAGCCAGGTCGTCCCAATGGACGAGTTCAACCTGCACCTGACCGGCGACATCCACGCCATCGGCGCCGCCCACAACCTCGTGGCGGCCGCCATCGACGCGCGGTGGTATCACGAAACCCGGTTGACCGATGAGCAACTGGCGGACCTCGGCCTCAAACGCATCGGGATCGACGTCTTCAATCTGCAATGGAACCGCGTGGCCGACGTGAACGACCGGGCTCTGCGCAACGTCATGGTGGGTCTCGGCGGCAAGCTCGACGGTCGTCCGCGCGAAACGGGATTCGACATCACGGTCGCCTCCGAGCTCATGGCGATCCTGGCGCTGGCCGATGGCGAGGACTACGCCTCGGCGCTGCGCAACCTACGTGAGCGGGTCGGACGCGTCGTTGTGGGTACGTCCAAGGACGGCGAGCCGATCAGCCTCGAGGACCTGGGTGTCGCCGGAGCGGTGACCGTGTTGATGAAAGAGACGCTCCACCCGACGCTCATGCAGACCCTCGAAGGTCAAGCCGCCTTCGTGCACGCCGGCCCCTTCGCCAACATCGCCCACGGCAACTCGTCGATCCTCGCTGATCGAGTCGCGCTGCATCTCGGCGACTACGTCGTCACCGAGTCCGGCTTCGGTGCCGACATGGGCATGGAGAAGTTCATGGACATCAAGTGCCGAACGTCGAACCTCGTGCCGGACTGTGTCGTGCTCGTCGCGACGGTGCGCGCTCTCAAGACGCACGGAGGTGGACCCCGCGTCGTGCCTGGCCGCCCCCTCGCCAAGGCCTACACCGAGGAGAACCTGTCACTCCTCGAGGCCGGCATGCCGAACCTCGTCGCCCACATCGAGAACGCCAAACGGTTCGGCGTTCCGGTCGTGGTGGCGATCAACGCGTTCCCGACCGACTCGAGTGCGGAGATCAACCGAATCCGTGAGGCGGCTCTGAAGGCCGGTGCAGCCGGCGCCGTGGTGGCGAACCACTGGGCCGAGGGCGGCGACGGTGCCCGCGAACTGGCTGAGGCGGTTGTCGAGGCGGCCGAGATGCCGAACGAGTTCCAGTACCTGTATCCGCTCGACATGTCGATCAAGCAGAAGATCGCCATCATCTGCCGCGACATCTACGGCGCCGACGGCGTCGAGTACAGCCCGCTGGCAGAACGACAGATCGGCGACTACGAAGAGGCCGGGTTCGGATACCTGCCGATCTGCATGGCGAAGACCCACCTGTCGATCAGCCACGACCCGGCTCTCAAGGGCCGTCCGACGGGCTTCACTGTCCCGGTACGTGAAGTGCGAGCCTCCGTGGGGGCAGGTTTCATCTACCCGCTGTTGGGGGAGATGCGCACGATGCCGGGACTCGGTTCGACGCCGGCGTACTTCAAGGTGGACATCGACGCCGACGGCAACGTGGTCGGGTTGTTCTAGCCGCGGCGCCGGGATCGGGTTCGTTCACGCCCCGCCGGCTTGGCGAGGGCGCCGAGGCGGGCTTCGATCTCGTCGGAATCCGGCGCCGAACCGGAGATCCCCTCGTCGACCCTGGCCCGAATCGCCGCGATGTGGTCGAAGGAAGATCCGCAACAGGCTCCGACGATGCGCGCTCCCGACCGGACCGCCAGCTCGGCGTAGTCGCCCATGACCTCTGGGCCCGACGGGTAGGTCAGGGCGTCGTCTTTGTAGAGGGGGATGCCACAGTTGCCTTTGGCGATGACGATCACGTCGTCGGCGGCCGAGCGGATGTCGCGGGCCGCCTGGACGATGTCGGAGGGGCCGACACCGCAGTTCGAGCCGACCGCGACGGTCGACG
Source organism: Acidimicrobiia bacterium (assembly GCA_041628225.1). Classification (GTDB taxonomy): domain Bacteria; phylum Actinomycetota; class Acidimicrobiia; order Spongiisociales; family JAENVV01; genus JBFKPQ01. Next base: position 6,986 of record JBFKPQ010000018.1, read on the forward strand.
TGCCGGTCGCCCACGTCCCGAATTCGGCGGGAGCCACGCCCATCATCGTCTTGCCGTTCGTGTCGAAGCTCAGGGTTGCGGTCACCGGAACTCCGAGCCCGGCGCAGGCCTCGACGGCGGCTTCGAGTTCCTCCCAAGACGAGATGGTTTCGATCCACAGGACGTCGACGCCCGCCGCTACCAACGCTCGGGCCTGCTCGGCGAACACCTCGACGCCCCGCGCGTGCGTGAGCGGTCCAAGCGGTTCGAACAGCTCTCCGGTAGGGCCGATCGATCCGGCGATGGCGACGGGTCGGTCGACGGACGCCGCCGCCTGGCGGGCCAATGTGACTGCTGCCGCGTTGAGTTCGTCGACGCGATCCTCGAGGTGGTGGAGTTCGAGACGACATCGGTTGCCCCCGAACGTGTTGGTCAGGATGATGTCGGCGCCCGCCTCCACGTAGCCCGTGTGCACCTTGGTGACGAGGTCGGGCTGCTCGACGTTGAGGAGTTCGGGGCATCCTCCCGACTGCAAGCCGAGTTCGAACAGGGCCGTGCCCATGGCGCCATCGGCCACGAGGGTGCGACCCGTCCCGAGGAGCTCTTCAAACGTGGACATCATTCCCTGCCTTTCTGCGGGAATGAGAAACGCCGCTGGCTACAGCGGCGGAACGTCTCGTTGACTTCGCGTCGCTTTAGCTGCATTTCTCGAGCGCCCGCAAGCTGACATCAAATTGGCGCTGAGTAACACGATACCCCACGGGCGGGTTCGTGTCACCCCTTCGTCTGGCGGGCGCGTAGTTCGGCGACGATGGCGGGGAGGACCTCGTGGAGGTCGCCGATCACGGCGAAGTCCGCCTTGGTCACCATCGGCGCCTCACGATCCGTGTTGATGGCCAGAACCTGTTTGGAGGCCATCATGCCCACCCAGTGCTGGATCGCTCCCGATATCCCACATCCGATGTAGAGGTCGGGAGCCACGACCGTGCCGGTCTGGCCCACCTGGTCGGAATGCGGGCGCCAACCGTTGTTGGTGACGACCCGTGAGCAGCCGACCTTGCCGCCGAGCAGTCCGGCGAGTTCCTCCAACACGGCGAAACCCTCGGCCGATCCGACGCCGCGTCCTCCGCTCACGACCAACCGGGCGGTAGCGAGCGTGAGGCCTTCGGCGGCCTGTTCCTCGTCGATGATCCGGACGATGGAGGCTTCGGGGGAGAACGACACGGGGGTCTCCACGATCTCCGGGTTGGTCGGCGAGGCCGACGGTGTGGTTTCGGCGGCGAACGGCGAGAACGACACGACGATGACATCGCCTTCGACGGTCGACTCTTCGAACAGCGATCCACCCCACCGGATGCGTCGGACGTCGGCTCCATCGAGGGCGAGGCAGTTGGCGGCGAAGGGGGCATCGAGATCGACCGCGGCGTGGGCCAGGACTTCGTTGCCGCGAACCGTGGCCGATGCCACGACGAGCCGTGCACCGGTATCGCGAGCGACGTGGGAGACGGCTTCGCCCCAGGAGCGCGGCGCGTAACCGTCGGTCGTCACCCGGTGGATCCGTGTCACGCCGTAGGCACCGAGCGCCGCGGGGTCGACCGGTTCGCAGACCACGGCTTCGATCGGGCCGGACGTGCGCGCCACCGTGATCGCCACGAGGGAAGCTTCGACGGGAACGCCGTCCTCGACTTCGGTGAACACGAGGGTCACGACACGAACCCCAACTCTGAGAGCACATCGACGACGCGGCTCGCCGCGTCGGCACCTTCGCCGAGTATCTCGACCGTCGACCCTTGCTCGGGCGGGTGCACGAGGCGGCGCATGGTCAGACCGCCGGTGACCTGGGCTTCGCCCAGTCTTCCGATCTCGGCCTTGCGGGCCTTCATCCGGCCCGGCAGCGTGGGATAACGAGGCAGGTTGATGCCTTCCTTCACGCCGATGACTGCCGGCAGCGGCACGCCGTACACCTCGAAACCTCCGTCGGTTTCCCGCTTGGCGCGGGCGTGATCTCCAGCGAGGTCGATGCCCTTGATGCCGTTGATGACCGGACGGCCGAGGCTGCGGGCGACCCGGATGCCGACCTGATAGTTGCCGGCGTCGGCCGACTCGTTGCCGAACAGGATCAGGTCGAACGGTCCGCGGTCGGCCTCGAGCGCCGTGATGGCCGACGCCAGAGCGATGGCCGTGGCCTGGGGATCCCAGTCGACGGGGCCGGTCTCGACGAGGACGCCGTGGTGGGCGCCGACCGAAACCGCGTTGCGCAGCTGCTCTTCGGCTTCGGTCGGTCCGAGGGTCAGCACGGTCACCTCGCCTCCTTCCGACTCCGTGATCCGAACCGCCTCTTCCACAGCGCATTCCTCGTGCGGGCTGATCGCGAACCCGAGGTTGCGGGCGTCGATGGCTTGCGCATCCTCGGTCAGCGGGATCCTGGCGCCGGGAGCCGGCACCCGCTTCACACAGACGAGAATCCTCATTGCTTCATGCGGGAGTCGTCCGGGTCGAACAGCGGCGTGCTTCCCGCCACGGCCACCTTCACCGGATACAGCTCGTTCATGTACATGACCTGCAGGTCGGTGCCGACGATGGCGTACTCGGGCGGCAGGTAGGCCAGCAGCAGGTACTTGCCGACCGACGGGCCGGCGCCTGCCGTCGTGACGTACGACACGCGGCCGTGGCTGTCGAGGATGCGCTCGCCGTCGAGCGTCAAAATGGGCTCGTTGCCCATCGGATACCGCTTGATGCCCGACGCCGACGTCTGGTCCTCCATCGTCAACGTGCACAGGATCGACGTGGCCTCGGCTTCGCGAGCCGCCAGATAGGCCTCCTTGCCGATGAAGTCCGCCGACTTCACCTTGGGGCGCGCCAGACCGGCTTCCACCGGGTTGAACTCCGATTCGAGTTCGGCGCCCATGAGGCGGTAGCCCTTCTCGATGCGACCGGTCGTCCCGTAGACGCCGGCTCCGACGGGGACCACACCGTGCTCCTGGCCGGCATCCCACAAGGCGTCCCAGAGCGCCGGAGCATCCGCCATGTCGACGTAGATCTCCCAACCGAGTTCGCCCACGTACGAGATCCGGAACAACCGCGCCGGGATGCCGGCGACGGTCGCTTCCTTGGTGCTGCCATAGGGAAAGCCCTCGTGACTGATGTCGTCGTCGGTCAGCGATGAGACGAGGTCGCGTGCCTTCGGTCCCCACACGCCGATCGTGCAGTAGTCCTCGGACACGTCGGTCATCGTGACGGAGCCATCGGCCGGAAGGTGCTTGCGGAACCAGAACTTGTCACGCGGTCCGTCGAACGCGCCGGTGATCACGCGATAGTGCTCGTCGCCAAGGCGCAGCACCGTCAGGTCCGACTTGAAGCCGCCCGCCTCGGTGAGGAGCGGCGTGTAGATGGCCGAGCCGACCGGGCGGTCGCACTGGTTGACGGTCATGTTCTGGATGTAGTCCACCACCCCCGGCCCCGTGAAGTCGTAGATCACGAACGCGGTCAGGTCGACCATGCCGACGTTCTCACGCATGGCGAGATGCTCGGCGTTCTGGATCGGCGACCACCAGCGGCGGTCCCACTCGTGGGGACGGTCTTCGATGCCGTACTTGTCGACGAGCGGCGCGTTGGACTCGTACCAGTGGGGCCGTTCCCAACCACCGGCCTGGTAGTACACGGCGCCCAGCGCGTCGGTCTGGTGATAGAGCGGTGACCGGCGCAGGTTGCGCCGGCTCTCCCACTGCTCGCGCGGATGCACGATGCCGTAGGTCTTGTTGAAGTGCTCGGCGCAGCGGGCGAGGACGTGTTCCTCGGTCTGCTCGAACGGGTAGAGGCGGGCGATGTCGGAGCTGTGCGGGTCGAGCTCCGGGTAGCCGGTCGTCATCCATTCGGCGACGAGCCGGGCGATGCCCGGGCCTTCCTTGATCCACACGGCGGCGGCCGACCAGAGGTTGCCGACCTCGGTCTCGCCGAGCAGTGGCATGGCGTCCGGCGTCAGGGACAGCAGGCCGTTGATGCCGTACTTGATCTCGGCCGTCGACAGGATCTCGGGCATCAGGTCGAGCGCGTCCTCGAGTTGCGGATCGAAATCGTCCATCGTGAGCGGAAGCTCGGTGGGCGACAGCCGCGACTCCTCGATCGACGGGATGTCGTTGGGGTGATGGAAGATCGGGCGGTGGGCGTAGGAGCCGACCTCCATCGAACCGGCCGTCTGGCGCTCGTACATGAACGTGTCCATGTCCCGCACGATGGGGTAGCCGATCTCGTTGCCGGTGGCCGACAGCACGTCGATGGGGCCGACGTCGATCATCTGGTGGACGGCGGGGGTGAGCGGGATCGTGGCGCCGGCCATCTCGGCGATGCGCGGGCTCCACACTCCGCAGGCGATGACCACGTAGTCGGCTTCGATTCGTCCCTTGTCGGTGACGACGGCCGTGACCTTGCCGTCGGTGGTCTCGATGTCGGTGACCTCCGTGTTGGGGAGGATCGTCGCGCCGGTCGCCTGCGCCTTCTCGCGCATGATGGTGCCGGCTCGAAGCGAGTCGACCACCGACACGGTGGGGCAGTAGAAGCCACCGAGCAGGATCTCCTCGTTGATGAAGGGGACCTTCTCTTTGATCTCGGCCGGGGTGAGGAGGTAGGCCTCGATGCCCCACGACTTCGCCGAGGTCATCCGGCGCCGGAGTTCCTCCATCCGTTCCTCGGTACGGGCGACCTCGATGCCGCCGCACATGACCTGGACGCCCATCTCTTCGTACTCCCGCTGGCTCTCGAGCGTGAGGTACGCCATCTCTTTCGAATGATCGACCGGGAAGATGAAGTTCGAGGCGTGACCGGTCGATCCACCGGGATTGGGCAGGGGTCCCTTGTCGATCTGGACGATGTCCGTCCATCCGAGGTCGGCGAGGTGACCGACGAGGCAGTTGCCGACGATGCCGGCTCCGATCACGATGACGTTTGCCCGCGCTGGCAGCTCCATGACGAGCGCTCCTTCGTGGTGAGGGTCCGGTCCACGATGTGGAACCATTCTGCGATGTGGGCCGGACCTTACTCCTCGCGAATGGGCCCTGTCGACCGCACGGAAGGGCCGATCCCAACTAGTGGACATCCGCCTTTCCGCTGGGGTAATGTTCCGCCATATAGCATCGTTCCACATCGTGGAACCGCCTGCGGAGCGCGCCATGTCCGACGACGAACTCGATCTCTCGACCCTCGCCGACGACGAACTCGTCGAGCAGATGCACGACGATCTGTACGACGGTCTCGCCGCCGAGATCGCCGAAGGCACCCAGATTCTGCTCGATCGCGGCTGGGCTGCCGACCGGGTGCTCGAAGAGGCGCTCGTCGAGGGCATGCGGATCGTCGGCATCGACTTCCGCGACGGCATCCTGTTCGTTCCGGAAGTCCTCCTCGCAGCCAACTCCATGAAGGCCGGCATGGCCCTGCTGCGTCCGCTGCTCGCCGAGACCGGAGTCGAGCGGGTCGGCAAGGTCGTCATCGGAACCGTCAAGGGCGACATCCACGACATCGGCAAGAACCTGGTGGCGATGATGCTCGAGGGCGCCGGCTTCGAAGTGATCGACCTGGGCATCAACACCGACGTCGACGAATACCTCGCCGCGCTCGAGGAGCACCAGCCGGAGATCCTCGGCATGTCGGCGCTGCTCACCACGACCATGCCCTACATGAAGGTCGTCATCGAGACCATGAAGGAGCGCGGCATCCGCGACGACTACATCGTCCTCGTCGGAGGTGCCCCGCTCAATGAGGAATTCGGCCAGGCGATCGGAGCCGACGCCTACTGTCGCGACGCCGCGGTTGCGGCCGAGACCGCCAAGGCGCTCGTGCAGCGGGCGCGCCTGTTGAGGAGCGAGGAAGTCTGACCATGGCGTCGCTGGTCATCGCTTGTGGCGCGCTGGCCCGTGAACTGCTGGACATCGTGTCGGTCAATGCCCTCGACGACGTGGTCGTCGAGTGTCTGCCGGTGGGGCTCCACAACCGTCCCAAGGAGATTCCGGCTGCTGTGGCAGATCGGATCGATCGCGCCCGAGGCGACTTCGACCAGATCTTGGTCGGGTACGCGGACTGTGGCACGGGCGGACTGCTGGATCGCCTGATCGACGCCGAGCGCGAACGCGGCACGAACATCGAGCGGCTTCCGGGCGCCCACTGCTACGAGTTCTATGCCACGACGCCGGTGTTCGAAGCCATCCACGAACACGACCCGCGCAACTTCTACCTCACGGACTATCTCGTCAAGCACTTCGATCGGGTGGTGATGGTGGGCCTGGGCATCGACCGCCACCCGCAGTTGCTCGCCGACTATTTCGGCAACTACCGCACGGTGATTCACCTCGCGCAGTCCGACGACGCCCGGCTGGAGACCGAGGGCCGGGCCGCCGCCCAGAAGCTGGGTTTGGCCTATGAGCGGCGCCTGGTCGGCTACGGCGACCTCGCGACCGAGACGGTGCGATTCGCGAGGGCGACGTAGATGGCCGAACTCATCACCATCCTGTGGCGTGACATCCCTGCCCAGGTCACGGCTCGTGACGGCCGCAAGAAGGCCAGCATCCAGCTGCACGACCGCTTCCAGATCGCCATCGACCGGGCAGCCGTCAAAGCCGGCAAGAAGACCACCGACGACTACCTCGCCGAATGGCGCCGCGAAGCGGTGCCGTGCGGCGAGAACCTGTCGTCTGTCGCCGACCGGGCGGCTGCCGATCTCGAAGAACGATTCACCCAGGCCGTGTTGCGCGAGTACGTGAGGAACGGCGGCTACGCACCAGAAAGCGAGCAGTCGTGACCCACACCGTCCTTGCGAGCCCCACCCAGGAAGTCGTCATCGGCTTCGACCGTCCGTTCGTCATCATCGGCGAACGCATCAACCCGACGGGTCGCAAGCTCCTCGCCGAGGAAATGAAGAACGGTGACTTCAGCCGGGTGGAGGCCGACGCCATCGCGCAGGTGGCGGCGGGCGCGCAGATGCTCGACGTGAATGCCGGCATTCCGCTCGCCGACGAGCCGGCCATTCTCGCCGAGACCGTGAAGCTGGTGCAGTCGCTCGTCGACGTGCCGCTGGCGATCGACTCGTCCATCGTCGAGGCGCTCGAGGCCGGACTGTCGGTGTATCAGGGCAAGGCGCTCGTGAACTCGGTGACCGGCGAGAACGAGGTGATGGAGCGGGTCCTGCCGCTCGTCGCCAAGCACGGCGCGGCCGTGGTGGCCATCTCGAACGACGAGACCGGCATTTCCGAAGACCCCGACGTCCGTTTCGACGTCGCCGCCAAGATCGTGTCGGCAGCCGCCGATCACGGCATCCCACGCGAAGACGTCGTCGTCGATCCCCTCGTCATGCCGATCGGGGCGATGGCCACGGCGGGCCGGCAGGTGTTCCACCTCGTAAGGCGGCTGCGCGACGAGCTGGGTGTCAACACGACCTGTGGGGCCTCGAACGTGAGCTTCGGGCTTCCGAACCGCAACGGCATCAACGCCGCCTTCCTGTCGATGGCCATGTCCGCCGGCATGACGTCGGCGATCACGAACCCACTCCACGCCGAGGTCAAGACGGCCGTCATGGCGTCCGACGTGTTGCTGGGCAACGACCGCGACGCGGCCCGTTGGATCTCCGCCTACCGCGATCCCGAGACCGAGGGGCGGCGGCGCTCCGGCCGGCGCCGGGCCCGTGCCTGACGAACCCCGCGTCGTTTTCACCCCGTCGGGACGCCGCGGGCCCGTCGTCTCCGGAACCACCGTCCTCGATGCCGCCCGCGGACTCGGCGTCGATCTCGACTCGGTGTGCGGCGGTCGGGGCATCTGCGGTCGCTGCCAAGTGGTACCCGTGGCCGGCGATTTCCCGAAGCACGGGCTCGTGTCGGCGATCGATCACCTGTCGGCAACGGGTGCCACCGAGGAGCAATACCGGTCCAAGAAGGGCCTCGCCACCGACCGGCGTCTCGGATGCATGGCGGCGATCCGCGGCGATGTCGTGGTGGACGTTCCGCCCGAGAGCCAGGTGCACCGGCAAGTCGTCCGCAAGCGGGTCGAGGTGGAGGACCTGGTCATCGACCCGGTCATCCGCCTCTACTACGTGACCGTCACCGCGCCCACGTTGGAGCGCGCCGCCGGCGACGTGCAGCGGCTGCTGGCCGCGTTGCGGGACGAGTGGCGTCTCGAGCTCGATGTGGCAGCTGCGGCGGTCGCGGAACTCCAGTCGGCGCTCGGTGCCGCGGGCGGCGCGGTGACAGCGGCGGTGCGTGACGGCGACGAGGTGGTGGCCGTCTGGCCCGGCTATTGGGAGCGGGCGCTCGGGGTGGCCGTCGACGTCGGTTCGACGACGATCGCCGCGCACCTCGTGGACCTGGCATCGGGGACTGCTTTGGCGTCCGCCGGGCGGATGAATCCTCAGATCCGCTTCGGTGAAGACCTCATGAGCCGGGTATCGCACGTCATGCTCCATCCGGAGGGAGCCGACCAGCTCACGTCGACCGTGCGAGGCGCCATCGACGAGCTGATCGGGGAACTCGTGGATGAGGCGGGCGTCGACCGTGGCGACATCCTCGAGTTGACCGTCGTCGGTAATCCCGTCATGCACCACTTTCTGCTCGGGTACGACACCCGTCCGCTTGGCGAGGCGCCGTTCGCTCCGGCGACCGATGCGGCGCTCGATCTCCGGGCCGCCGAGCTCGACCTCGCGGTGCATCCCGCCGCCCGTGTGTACGTGCTGCCGCTCATCGCCGGCCACGTCGGAGCCGATACGGCCGCGGCCATTCTTTCCGAAGCCCCTCACCACGCCGACGAGGTCTCGCTCGTCGTCGACGTCGGTACCAACGCCGAGATCGTCCTCGGCGACCGCCGCGGACTCGTCGCGGCTTCGAGTCCCACCGGTCCCGCCTTCGAGGGAGCCCAGATCAGCTCGGGCCAGCGAGCCGCCCCGGGGGCGATCGAGCGGGTCCGCATCGACCGTGGAACCTTGGAGCCGCGCTTTCGCGTGATCGGCGTCGACGCCTGGTCCGACGAAGAGGCGTTCGGCGACACTCCGGCGACGGGTATCTGCGGGTCGGGCATCATCGAGGCGGTCGCCGAGCTGTTCCTGTGCGGCCTGCTCGATGCCGACGGGAAGTTCGCCGCCGATGCCCCCGACCGCACCGACCGCATGGTGGCGGACGGCCGCACCCATTCGTACCGTCTGACCGAGTCCGTGCTGATCACCCAGAACGATGTCCGGGCCATCCAACTCGCCAAAGCCGCCCTGTACGCCGGTGTCCGGCTGCTCATGGATCACTTGGACATCGACACCGTCGAGCAGATCCGTCTCGCCGGGGCGTTCGGTAGTCACATCGACCCGACCTACGCCATGGTGCTGGGGCTCGTTCCCGACTGTGACCTGTCCAAGGTGTCGGCGGCGGGGAACGCAGCCGGCGCCGGTGCCCTCATCGCCTTGTTGAGTGGCGATGCTCGGCGGGACATCGAGCGGGTGGTGCGTTCCATCACGAAGATCGAAACCGCCGTCGAACCGAGGTTTCAAGAGCACTTCGTCGAAGCGATGGCCTTCCCCCACCGGTCGGCCGAGTTTCCGAACCTGGCGGCAGCCATCGACCTGCCGGCCAGACAGCAACCAGCCGGAGTGCGCCGGCGCCGCCGATCCCGGGAGGCATCCTCATGAGCGAACGACGCAGACGCGGGGGAGGCCGGGCCGCCCGGCAGGCGGCGCGCGCCGCGGCCGACCACATGGCCAGGGATCCGTTCCTCACGTCCAAGCTGCGCCCGTACGAGGTGGCCTCGGCCGAAGGCATCGAACGCATCGAAGCCAATGCCGACACGTTGCTCGAGCAAGTTGGGATCGAGATCGTCGATTTCCCCGAGGCGGTCGAGATCTTCCGAGCCAACGGCGCCGACGTCGACGGCACCCGGGTGCGGTTTCCCAAGGGCCTCTGCCGGTCGCTGATCACCGAACACGCCCCGGAGTCGTTCACCCAGACGGCTCGCAACCCGGCGCGCTCCGTGCAGATCGGCGATCCCCATCTGGTGTTCGCCCCCGCCTATGGCTCGCCGTTCGTGCGCGACCTCGACGGTGGCCGGCGGTACGCCACGATCACCGACTTCGAGAACTTCGTGAAGCTGGCCTACCTGTCGCCCAACCTCCACCACTCGGGTGGCACGGTGTGCGAACCCGTCGACCTGCCCGTCAACAAGCGTCACTTCGACATGGTGTACGCCCACATGCGCCACAGCGACAAGCCGTTCATGGGATCGGTCACGCATCCGTCGCGCGCCCAGGACACGGTCGATATGTGCCGCCTGCTGTTCGGTGACGACGTGGTCGAGGCCGGCCCGGTCGTGTTGAGCCTCGCCAATGCCAACTCGCCGCTGTCGTGGGACTACGCGATGTTGGGGTCGGCCAAGGTGTACGCCGAGAACAACCAAGCGGTGATCCTCACCCCGTTCATCCTCGCCGGCGCCATGGCTCCGGTCACGGCCGCCGCCACCGTGACGCAGACGCTCGCCGAGGCGATGGCCGGGATGGCGTTCTGCCAGATGGTCCGTAAGGGCGCCCCGGTGGTGTTCGGGTCGTTCGCCTCGTCGATGTCCATGCAGTCGGGAGCTCCCACGTTCGGAACGCCCGAACCGATGATCGTTCTGTTCACGGTGGCGGCGCTGGCGCGCCGGCTGGGGGTCCCGTTCCGGGCGGGCGGGAGTCTCACCGCCTCGAAGATCGCCGACGCGCAAGCCGCCTACGAGAGTGCCTTGACCATGCTCCCGACGGTGGAGGCCGGAGCGAACTTCGTGCTGCATTCGGCCGGCTGGCTGGAGGGCGGCCTGACGATGGGCTACGAAAAGTTCGTGATCGACGACGACCAGGTGGGCGCCTATCGAGCCTTCGTCGAAGGCCTCGACGTGTCGGACAACGGGCTGGCGCTCGATACCCTCCTCACGACCGGCCCGGGCCAGCACTACCTCGGCACGGCGCACACGCTGGCCAACTTCGAGACGGCGTTCTGGCGTTCCGAGGTGGCGAACAACGACAGCTTCGAGCAGTGGGAGTCGGAGGGCTCGGCGGATGCCCGCACCCGCGCCAACCGGATCTGGAAGGAGCGGCTCGCCGGCTACGAGTCCCCACCGATCGACGAATCTCGTGACGAGGCAGTGCGCGACTACGTTGCTCGCCGCAAGAGCGAATTCCCCGACTCGGATGTGTGAGCGATGACGACGACCGAACTCGATCAGGCCTCTCGTGCCGCCATTCGGCGGGTGCTCGAGAACCCGATCTTCGAACTGATCCCGCTGAAGAACGTGCTCGAGCAAGCGCCCCATCTGCCCGATGGCGCCACGGTGTCGGTGACGGCGTCGCCGGCCAAAGGCATGGAGGCGACACTCGACTTGTCAGCCGAGTTACAGCAGATGGGTTTCGACGTCATCCCGCATCTGTCGGCTCGCCTGACGGCCGACCGCGCTCACCTGGCGGCCATGCTGCACCGACTCGACGAGTTCGACATCGACAAGGTGTTCCTGGTTGGCGGCGACGCCGAAGTGCCCGGTGACTTCTACGACGGATACTCGTTGCTGCAAGCGATGGACGAACTCGGCCATGGGCTGACGTCGATTGGGATCCCGTCCTATCCGGAAGGCCACGCCGTGATCCCTACCGAGGCTCTGGATCAGGCGTTGCTGGACAAGCAGCCGTATGCGTCGTCCATGACCACGCAGATGTGCTTCAGCGGCGAGGCGATCCGCGAGTGGCTGGCGGGCCAGCGGCAGCGCGGCGTCGAGCTGCCGGTGATCCTCGGCCTGCCCGGCTCGGCCGACCGGCTCAGGCTCATGAAGATATCGGCTCGCATCGGCGTGGGCGACAGCCTCCGATTTCTGTCGAAGAACACCGGCCTGGTGACGAAGTTCGTGCGTCCGGGCGGGTACAGCCCGGCCGAGCTCCTCGAAGACCTCGGCGCCGATCTCGACGATCCGGCGCTCGACATCCAGGGCGTCCACATCTACACGTTCAACTCGTGCGACACCACCGAAGAGTGGCGTCAGGGGTACCTGGAGTCGTTGGCGGGCTGAGGGAGCCCCCTCGGTGGCTCCCACGCCCGGTCAGGTGATGAGTTCGGGTACGACGCCGAGCTGTTGCAGCAGTCCCAGGTCGTCCATGTTCACCCAGCTCTCCACGATCTTGCCGTCGCTGAACTTCGACAAGGTCATGCCGGTCACGACGTAGTGCTTGCCGGTGGGTGTCATGCTTCGGAACGGCCCGGAGTCTGTGCCGCTAGCGGTCCAGCGGGTGGCCACCAGATCGTCTTGGACGACGGTCTCGTGGAGGTTGATGTGGAAGTCCGGTGACCACTTCTTGACCTCGTGGTACCAGGCTCGGAACCCGTCGGGTCCTTCGATCGGGTTCTGCGGGTTGTGCGAGACGAAGTTCTCGCCGAACAGTTGGTCGATGGCGTCCAGGTCGTCACGATTCCAGATGGCATCGATGAGGTCGCGGACGCGGGCGATGTCGATCATGTGATCGCTCCTTGCAGTCGCAGTCGGAATCAACCTTCGAGTCGAAGGCACCACCTCCCTCCGACGACCGCCTCTGCGAGTGTACGACGGAATATGAGGCCCGTGGGTGGGTACTACGGAGCGCGGCCGGCGGCCGCCGTCAGCAGTCGGTGCCGGTGATCTCGCCGAGGGTGGGGTGCGACAACACATCTGCAGCTCCGGAGGCATCGAACGTCCCGCGGTCGCGGGACCAGTCGACCGCCTTGAACTCGACCAAGTCATAGAGCGTCCTGGTCCATCGGGCTGTCGAGCCGTCGACCGTTCCTTCGACGACGGCGAGCTCGATGTCGCCGCTGCCGTCGAAGTCGGCGCACCCGTAGGCAAGGAACCCATTGGGCGGTGGCAGGCCGACCCACAAGCTCAGGGGTGTGCCGTCGGGCAGTGTCACGGCGCCCAGGGTGCCGTCGATGAGCCGGTAGACGTCTGCTCCGGCACCCCAGGCGGTGGTTCCGCCGGCCAGGATCTCATCGATGCCGTCGCCGTCGAGGTCGGCGGCCGCCAGCACTTCGCCCATGCCGCCGGCAAGAGCGGTGTAGGTGCCTTCAGCGGTGCAGACGTTGAGTTCGGAGTTCGACGGATCGAACCGAACGAGATCTATGACGTCGTCGCCGTCGAGGTGGGTCGCGATGGGGGTCGACAAGGGCGTTGCGTCGCAGGGCGTGGGGGGCATGGTCGTGGTCGGCGTCGGTGCGGTGGTCGTGAGGGCCACCGTGGTCGAGACGGCCGGTTCGGTCGCCGGGGGTTGGGTGCTGGGCGCCGTTGTCGGAGGCCTCGTCGTTGGTTCAACAGGTGCGGGTGCCCCGGTGCAGGCGACGACGAGTGCCAGGGAGACGAACGCGGCGGTCTTTTGGGAGTTCACGCAGCTGACAACGATGCCGGCCTAGCGATTGGTTCCCTGGGACGGCGAACCGCCCGACCACCTGTTCACTTGGGGCCGTTGGTCCCTATCGGTGGTCTGCCCAGCCAGCTACGACGTTCAAGGCGGCACTCCTGTGGCACGTGCGGGTTTCCGCTTTGTTGTCAGAGGAAATCGGCCCAGGACAGGAGGTGAACGACGTTGCGTGTCGAATTGAATCGAACATTTCCCGTACCACGCAAGAAGGCCTTCGACTACCTCGACGACTTCAGGACTTGGCCGAGCTGGTACAGCGGGATGATGGAGATCGTCGAGCCGGAGAGCGCCATGTGGAGCGCGCCGGGCGACAGAGTCCGGTTCGCCTACAAGCTGCTTGGCCGGCGGCTGGAAGGCGAGTCGACCCTGGAGGAGGTACGTGAAGCCGAATTCGTGAAGTTCACGGCATCGATCCCGACCGTTGGGGATGTCCATCAGGAGTGGTACTACCGCGATGCTGGGGACGCCGACTTCAATCTGCGGGTCGTCCTCGAGACGACCGAGCCGACGAGCTTCTTCGGCAAGGTGATCGACAAGGCGGTGATCCCGCGTGTGATCGAGCGCGACCTGCAGAACACCCTGGACTCACTCCAGGAGACCTTTGCGTTCGGTATCCCCGAGTAGAGCACCGTTCCTCAATCGGGAAGGCCCGCGTCTGCGGGCCTTCCTCGTCCGCCTTGGGTGTCGCTGCCCGACTCGGTGTATCTGTTTCGGCCGTATGGCGTCGTGAGCGGCCCCGCCGAACCTCCGCCACCTCTCCGTCGAGCGTTCACGAGTTCTCCACATTCGTTCGAGAAGCTCATGACAACCTCGAAAGGAGAACGAGACATGTTCGGACGCCGCAGCCCACTGCGAATGATTGCCCTCGTCGGGTTCGGCCTGCTGCTGGGAGCGATGCTGTTCGGCGGAACGACCACGGTCGAAAGCCTGGTCGCCGCACCACTGGTGATCCTCGGATTCATGTTCAAAGTCGCTCTGTTCCTGTTCATCTTCGGCTTCTTCGCGAAGATGTTCGGCGGGCGGCACCACGGCCACCACGGATCGGCGGAGGATTGGGAGAAGATGCGGAAGCGCTGGGAAAGCCGCCATGGCGCCTCCCGCGACGAGGCTCCGTCCGAGAACGACCGCTTCGATGAGTGGCACCGCATGGCCCACGCCCGACAGGAAGTGGACGACCACGTCCCACCCGTCGAAGGCTGAACGACCACACTGGTGACATGAAGACCGTTCTCGTCGTCGACGACGAACTGAAGATCACCCGCCTGCTGCGGGACTACCTGCAGCAGGCGGGCTTCCGCGTCGTCACCGCCGCGGACGGCCCCGGCGCGCTCTCCGTGGCGCGCGCCGAAGCCCCCGACATGATCGTCCTCGACCTGGGTCTGCCCGGGCTCGACGGACTCGATGTCACCCGTCGCCTCCGAGCCGGCTCCGACGTGCCCATCGTGATGCTCACCGCCCGGGCCGAAGAGTCCGACCGCATCGTCGGGCTCGAACTGGGCGCCGACGACTACATCGTCAAACCGTTCAGCCCCCGCGAAGTCGTGGCCCGCATCCGGGCGGTACTCCGGCGGGTCGACGCGTCGGTCGAACACCCCGACGTCATCACAGCCCGTGACCTGACCATCGACACCGCCCGCCGGAACGTCCGCCTCGACGGGCGGGTCATCGACCTGACCCCCACCGAGTACGACCTCTTGTGCCATCTCGCCCGCTCACCAGGTCGCGTCTTCACTCGCGCTCAGCTGCTCGACGCGCTCCACGGTGTCGCTTTCGAGTCCTACGAGCGCGCCATCGACGCCCACATCAAGAACCTTCGGCGGAAGCTCGAAACCGACCCCTCGCATCCGCAGTATCTACTGACCGTCTACGGCGTGGGGTACAAGTATGCGGAGGCATAGCCCCTGGACCCAACAGCCGGCCTGGTGGCCCGAAGGCGAGGTCTGGCCGCCTCGCGGTGGACCAGGCGCCGACACGTGGAACCACTGGGGACGGCACATGTTCGGGCGCATCATCGGGTTCTTCTTCGTGGCGCTGGCGATGGCAGCTGTGGCCGGCGGTGTGATAGTCATGATTGTCCGGCGGATCGCCCTCGCCGAACTGCTGCCGCTCCTCGTGCTGCTGGCGATCGTCATCTTCGTATTCGGCATGGTGGCCCGCCGGTTCCGGCGCACCTTCGTTCCCGTCCAAGACCTGGTTCGGTCTGCCGGCCGGCTCGCGGACGGCGACTACTCGGCCCGCGTCGACGCACGCTCGTCCCGAACCATGGGTCCCGTGGCGTCGTCCTTCAACGCCATGGCCGAACGCCTCGAACACGCCGATGCCGAACGCCGACGGCTCATGGCCGACCTCAGCCATGAACTGCGCAACCCGCTGGCCGTAGTTCGGGGCGAACTCGAAGCCATCGTCGATGGCGTCCGCCCGGGCGACCCCGCCCAGATCGACTCCCTACTCGACGAGGTCGCCACCATGGAGCGCCTCATCGAAGATCTCGGCCTTCTCACCGAATCCGAATCCGGGACGCTGACCCTCCAACGTGAGACCGTCGATGTCGCTGGTCTCGTCGACGACGTCGCCGCCTCCTACCGTCCCGCCGCGGCGGACTCGGGCGTATCCATAGCCGTCGAGGCCACGCCGAGGATCGCCATCGATGCCGACCCGGTGCGGATCCGCCAAGCCCTCAGCAACCTCGTGGTCAACGCCCTCAACGCCATGCCCGACGGCGGCCGGATCACGATTCACATCGACCAGCGAGACGACACCGTCCGCGTCGAGGTGACCGACACCGGAATAGGGATCGACGCGGAACGGCTCGCATCGGTGTTCGAGCGATTCGTCAAGTCCGATGACTCACCCGGTCGTGGTCTCGGGCTGCCCATCGCCCGCGGGTTGGTACGTGCCCACGGAGGTGACCTCGACATAGAACGCAGCAGTCCGGCGGGTACGACCGTCGTCATGACCCTGCCCATCACCTGAACGACAAAACCCCCGGAATCGGTTGCACCCGCCCATCCGGGCGACGACGATGATCGGACGCTTTGGACAGCGGTGTACGGAGGGTGGAGATGGCGCGGTTGGTGATCGTCGGAGGGGGCATCGTTGGATCGGCCGCCGCCTACCACCTGGCCGTCATCCACGGATGGGGCGACATCGTCGTCATCGACCAAGGGCCGCTCCCGTACAACGCCGGTTCGACCTCCCACGCGCCCGGCGGCGTCGTCGCCGCCAGCCACAACAAGACCCTCACCCGAATGGCGTTGTACTCGGCCGACGTCTACGAGAGCCTCGACGCCTACGACGACCAGCACGTTCACGTCAACCGGCTGGGCGGGCTCGAGATCGCCCGAACCGCCCAACGGTTCGAGGACCTCAAGCGCCTCCACGGCGAAGGCAAGTCATACGGATACACCAGCCGTCTGCTCACTCCCGCCGAAACCGTTGAGATGGTGCCCTGGTTCGACCCGGCCGCTTTCGCCGGCAGCTTCTACGTCGAAGAGAGCCAGCTCGTCAAGGGCTACCACCTCGTCGGCGACTTCATGCGCAAGGCCGAAGCCACCGGCCGCGTCACCTTCCGGCCGCACACCGGACTCGTGGCCATCGAAACCGCCAACGGCGCGGTGACCGGCGTCACCACCACCAACCCCGAGCTCGAACGCATCGACTGCGAACAGGTGCTCCTCGCCGCCAACGTGTGGTCGCCCGCCATCGCCGACCAACTCGGCGTGTCGGTGCCGCTCACTCCTTTCGAGCACCAGTACGCCATCACCACCGCCCTCGACGACTGGGCCGAGTGGGCCGAGGGCACCATCCACGAAGAGAACCGGTACCCGCTCATCCGTGACGTCGATGTCACCATGTACTACCGGTCGCACCACCACCGGCTCGGCATCGGCTCCTACCACCACGCGCCACGCGCCGTTTCGTCGGACGAGATGGGCGATAGCGCCCTCCGCCCGTTCACGCCGGCTGATTTCACCGAAGCGTGGAAACTCGCACAAGAGATCGTGCCCATGCTGCGCGGTAGAGAACCCGAATTCGACGACGCCTACAACGGCATCTTCGCGTTCAGCGCCGACGCCATGCCGATCATCGGCCCGTCGAGCGTGGTGCACGGACTCTGGTCCGCCAACGCCTCGTGGCTCACCCACGGTGCCGGCGTCGCCAAGTCGGTCGCCGAGTGGATGGCCGAAGGCCACACCGAATGGGACATGCGGGAATGCCACCTCCACCGCTTCGGCGCCCATGTCCAGACCCGCGCCTATCTCGAAGCGGTCAGCGTCACCAACTACACCGAGATCTACGACGTCCACCATCCCAAAGAGCCCTTGTCGCATCCCCGCAACGTGCGGCTCTCCCCGTTCCATCAGCGCCATCTCGACGCCGACTGCGTGTTCACGCCGTTCGCCGGACTCGAATTGCCCAATTGGTTCGCGTCCAACGAGCCGCTTGTGGAGCGCTACGGCGACGCCATCCCCGACCGGGACTGGTGGGGCGCCATGCACTGGTCGCCGATCATGGGCGCCGAACACCTCGCCACCCGCGAAACCGCCAGCCTGTGGGACCTCACCGGCCTGTCGATCATCGAGGTGGCCGGGCCACGCGCTGTCGAGTACGTCGACCGACTGTGCTCCAACCGCGTCGACGGTCCCGTCGGCTCCGTGGTGTACACGCTGTGGCTCACCCCGGAAGGCGGCATCAAGCGCGACCTGACCGTCGCCCGGCGCGCCGACGACGTCTTCTGGCTGTTCGTCGGCGAGGGCACCCTGCCCCAGGACCTCGACTGGGTGCGTCGCCATGTCGGCGACGGCGCCGTCGTTTCCGATCGATCGGGCGCCTACTCGGGGATCGGCATCTTCGGGCCCAACGCCCCGGCCATCCTCGGTGCCGTCGCCGACGCCGACCTGGCGAGCTTCCGGTTCTACTCCGGACGCACGCTGGACGTCGGCATGGCCAAGACGTTCGCCATGCGCATCTCATACGTCGGCGAGAACGGCTGGGAGCTGCACGTGCCCATGGAGTCGTCGCTGCCCGTGTGGGACGCGCTCTGGGAGGCGGGCCAAGACCACGGCCTCGTGCTGGCAGGGCTCGGCGCCATGGACTCGATGCGCCTCGAGAAGGGGTACCGGCTGTGGGGTGCCGACATCCACACCGAATACGACCCCTACGAAGCCGGCCTCGGGTGGACGGTCCGCCTCGACAAGGGCGACTTCATCGGCCGAGACGCCGCCCGCACCGCGCGCGAGGCCGGACCGGAGCGCCGTCTCGCCTGCCTCACCCTCGACGGCGTTGGCGCCACGCTCATGGGTTACGAACCGGTCCTGCAAGACGGCCAGGTGGTGGGGCACATCACCACCGGCAACATGGGCTACACCGTCGGGCGATACATCGCCTACGCCTACCTTCCCACTCACCTGGCAGTGCCCGGCACCGAGCTGACCGTCGAGTACTTCGACGAGCCGTATTCGGCGACGGTCGCCGCCGAACCACTGTTCGACCCCAAGATGGAGCGGATGAAGGGATGAGCGAGACTCGTCGGCGGCGGTCCAGGCGGCGGGGCGCCGAACCCGAACGCGCCGTCCAGGAGATCCTGCAGCCGTCGCTCGACCTGCCGCTCTATCACATCGCCACCGCCGAACAGACTGACCTCATCCATGACATGGCGGTGCGGATTCTCGAAGAGGCCGGCATGGCGTTCTACGACGACGAAGCGCTCGCCACGCTTCGGGCGGCGGGAGCGACGGTGGACGGCGAGTCCGTCGTCCGCTTCGACCGGGAGATGGTCGAGGCCGCGATCGCCCAGACCCCGGCCACCTTCGAATTCATCGGCCGTGACCGCGCTCATTCGGTCACCGTGGGCGGTGACAACATCGTGCTCGCACCGGTCGCCGGGCCGCCCTACGCGCTCGACCTCGACAACGGTCGACGCGAAGGCAC
>JBFKPQ010000019.1:0-25318 GCA_041628225.1 Acidimicrobiia bacterium
CGGTGGCCTGCCCAAGGTCGACCTCCACGACCACCTGGACGGTGGGCTCAGGCCGACGACGCTCCTGGCGCTGGCCGACCGACACCCCCTGCCGGCCGATACTCCCGAAGGCATCGAAACCTGGTTTCACCAGGGATCCGCCGGTTCGTTGGAACGGTATCTCGACGCCTTTGAGCACACCGTGGCGGTCATGCAGGATGAAGCCGCCATCGAACGCGTGGCCTTCGAAGCCGCCGAAGATCTCGCTGCCGACGGGGTGGTCTATGCAGAACTCCGCTTCGCGCCGATGCTGCTGACCCAGCACGGCCTCGACGCCGGTAGCGTGCTGAGAGCTGCCGCACGCGGGCTGGCAGCCGCCGAGGAGACCCACGGAATCGTCACCGGCCTCATCGCGACCGCGATGCGCCAGCGCGACGATGCTCGGCATGTGGTCGAGGCAGCCGCCGGCGTCCCGAGCGTGGTCGCGTTCGATCTGGCGGGCCCGGAGGTCGGGTTTCCGGCGGATCTCCACGCAGAGGCGTGTCGGCTCGCCGTGGAGGCGGGTCTTGGCATCACCATCCACGCCGGTGAGGCGGACGGTCCGGATTCGATCCGCCGCGCTCTCGCGTCGTGCGGCGCACAGCGGATCGGCCACGGGGTACGCGTCATCGAGGATTGCGTCGTTCGCGATGGAGCGATCGTCGACCTGGGGCCGGTGGCGAGCGTCGTGCACGAACGCCGGATCCCCCTCGAGGTCTGCCCAACGTCCAACCTCCACACGATGCACATCGAGCCTGACGAGCATCCCGTCGGCCTGCTGCATCGCGCCGGATTCGTCGTCACCATCAGTCCCGACAACCGCCTCATGAGCGGCACGTCGATGAGCCAGGAGTTCAGACTGTTGGTAGAAGATCACGGGTTCACCGTTGACGACCTGGCCACCGTCACGCGCCAATCGATCGATGCGGCCTTCGCCCCGGCCGCCACACGAGACGCCCTGTGGCGAGCCGCCGCTCCCGCCTATCGATCGGCCGGAGCGTCGATCTGACGGCGTAGCCAGTCGATCACATCGTCGACGACCTGCGGCCCTTCCGGCTCGTTGAACAGCTCGTGCCTGAGCTGAGGGTAGAGCTTGCGGTGGACTGCGTCGGCGAGATGCGCACTGAAACGCGCCGGTACCAGCGTGTCCGCCCCGCCGTGGATCACCAATGTCGGCATCGACGGCGGCGCCGACGCCGCGGCAGCCTCCATGGCGGCAAAGGCTTCGGCTCCGAGGCGGGTCGTGGATTTCGTATGGACGAGAGGGTCGGCGAAGTAGGCCTCACCGACGGCCGGATCACGGCTCAGCTGCGAAGCCTCGATGGCGTTCGGAAGA
Organism: Acidimicrobiia bacterium; assembly: GCA_041628225.1. Classification (GTDB taxonomy): domain Bacteria; phylum Actinomycetota; class Acidimicrobiia; order Spongiisociales; family JAENVV01; genus JBFKPQ01. Next base: position 1,355 of record JBFKPQ010000019.1, read on the forward strand.
GACAACCCGGGTGCTAGACGAGCGAGGAGCGGCGCGGCGACTCGCTGCCAGGCGGGCACCGACGCATCGAGCGCCGGTGCGCTGAGCACCAAGTAATCGGGCAACAGATCGTGCGTCGTCGCATAACGGAAGGCGATGAGCCCACCGAGCGAGTGACCGAGCAGCACCGAGGGGACCGACTGAGATTCGACTTCGAGCAACTCGTCGGCGACCGCTTCGATGAAGTGGTCGAAGTCCTCCACGAACCCTCTCCGTCCCCCCGACGCCCCGAATCCCGGGAGGTCGAAGGAACGTACCGAGATGCCGGCCTCCGACAGCTGCGCGCCCACCGCCTCGTACCGGCCGGAATGCTCACCGAGTCCGTGCACGATCAGCATGGCGGCCCACGGATCGGACGCCTCCCATTCCCGCACGAGCCGATGACCGTACGACGTATCCGCCGTCGACGTGCGGGACGCCGTCACGCGGGCCGTGCCGATCCCTGGTCGTCGCCAGATGACAGTCGGACGATCTGTGGTCGGCCTGGTATCCGTGTGGGTTGGGTCACCTCGTGGTGCTGATCCGGCTCTTCGAGGCCGTACTTGACCACGAGATGCAGGTAGTCGCGCTGATACAACACCTTGCACTGCACGTCGGGATACCGCTGCAACAGCAAACGCACCTTGCGATTCTTCTTCGTGACGAGCTTCTGGTTCATCGTGGTGATCTCGATGAACTGATCGTCTTCGGGAAGGTAGAAGTCGGGCGTGAAATAGGCAGTGGGCTCACCGCTCGAGTCGAATTCGAGGGGAAACGACCTCGGCTCGTACTCCCAGGGGATGCCGTAGAAATCGAGGAGTCGTGCAAACTGCCGCTCGCTGTTGTGAGCGAACTCCACCTCGTCGGCGGTCGGGCGGTAGCCGCTCGGGTCGCTCAGAGCGCCTCGACCTCCAACTCGGAGAGCTCTACCACTTCGGCTGCCGCATCCGGGAACAGCCGGTGGATCTCACCTTCCAGCTCCTCTTGAACGGGTCCGACGGCGATCCCAAACACTCCTTGCCCGCGCCGGAACACGTCGACGACCTCGTCGGCGCTGTGGGCGGCATAGATCGTGTTGCCGTCCGACAGGAGGGTGACATCCATGAGCGGTTGATCGCTCTGGAGTTGAGCCTGCAGGATTTCCATGGCCTGGCGGATCTTCTTGAGGCTCATGCCCGCGTCGAGCAGGCGCTTGATAACCTTCAGCTGAACGACGTCCGGGAACGAGTACAGACGTTGCGAACCGGACCCGTGTGCGTGTTGCAAGGACGGCCGCAGCAGGTCGGTGCGGGCCCAGTAGTCGAGCTGTCGGTAGGTGATACCGACCAGCTTGCACACCTGCGGTGCGCGGAATCCGTGTACATCCACTTGGCGCGTCCTCCTGCGACTAGGTTACACGCCCGTAATTACCCCGGCCAGCGAAGTTAGCCGATGGCGGCGCGCCGTGTCAACGATCTCGGGAGGCGAGCGCCACGAGACGGTCGACCTGGTCGACGGTTCCCAAGGCCACGAGGATGTCACCGACCTCGAACGGGTGGTCCGGATCGGGATTGAGCGAGACTCGCTGGCTGAGATCTTCGATGCCGATGATCGTCGCTCCGGAAGCTTCGCGAATCGACGCCGAACGGAGCGTCTGACCATCGAGGGGCGCGCCGGATTCGATCGGGATCCGCTCCAGCCGGAGTTCGAGGTGGCGGCTGCCCCGGAGCACCAACTCCACGACGTCTGCGAGTCCCGACTGCATCGCCATGACCGCCATCCGGTGGCCACCGACGCGCTGGGGCGCGACCACGCGGTCGGCTCCGGCGAGTGTCAGCTTCTCGACCGATTCGGCCTCGTTGGCGCGGGCGATCACGGTGACCGATGGATTGAGGGCCTTAGCCGACAGGGTGATGACGAGGTTGTCGGAGTCGGTGTGGACGCAGGCGACGACGCTCTTGGCGCGCTCGATGCCGGCCTGCTCGAGATACGTGTTCAGCGTGGCATCGCCTTCGACGATCATCGCTCCCGCCTCACGCGCCGACTCGGCTTTGTCGAGGTCGGCTTCGATGACGACCACACCCGTCCCGGCCTGGACGAGGTCCTCGACCACGGCTTCGCCGACCCGCCCGTACCCGCACACGATGTGATGTTCGTCGAGGCGTTCGATCTCACGCAATATGCGACTCCTCCTGCCCCGGTCGGTGACCTGTTCGATGGCGAGTTCCAGGGCAGCTCCGGCAGTGTACAGGGCGCCACCGACGCCCAGGATGATGAGGCCGGACGTCCAGAGCCGACCCATACCTGACAGCGGCACGTATTCCTCGTAGCCGACCGTCGAGACCGTCAGGATGACCATGTACCAGGCGTCGGACCACGAAGCGCCTTCGATGAAGACGAATCCGGCGGCTCCCACGACCATGACCGCGACGACGAAGAGCGCGGCCTTCCCGACCCGTCCGACGGGCGTCACTGCGGATCGTGTGATTCGAAATCGTCGGGCGTCACCTCGTCGAGGAACTCCCGAAACCGCTCGATCTCGTCTTCGGCTTCCTCTTCGGCGATCTCGATACCGGCGTCCTCGAGCACCTCAGGACTGGCGTAGAGGGATGCGCCGGTGCGGGCGGCGAGGGCGATCGCATCAGAGGGCCGAGCCGACACGATCACCTCGTCGCCATCGCCACCGAGTACGAGATCGGCGAAAAAGACGCTGTCGCGCAGCTCGGTCACGATCACCCGTTCCACTCGAGCCCCGAGCGCCGATGTCACATCCCTCAGGAGGTCATGCGTCATCGGTCGTTGCGGAACCACCCCTTCGAGGGCATAGGCGATGGCGGTGGCTTCGACGGCCCCGATCCAAATCGGCAGATACCGAGCACCATCGGCTTCGCGCAGCAAGATGATCGGCTGATTGGCCGGGAGCTGGATCCGCACACCGACCAGATCCATCGCAACGAGATCGCTCATGCGGTCAGGTTATCACCGGGACGGCCAAACGCCCGACGTGCCAACCAATCGGGATCGTCGCCGAAGGCAGCCAGGTCGAGGACGGCCCAGAGACCGGGCAGGTTGCGGTATTTCCCCGACCAGTCGAGTCCGTAACCCAGGAGGAACTCGTCCCCGACCTCGAAGCCTCGGTACTCGATGGGTACGTCCACGAGGCGGCGCGGCGACTTGTCGAGCAGCGTCGCGGTCGCCACCGACGCGGGGTCGCGCGTCTCGATGAGCGAGCGCAGCGCCGTCAAGGTCAAGCCCGTATCGACGATGTCCTCCACGAGGATGACATGTCTACCCGTCAGCGACGTCTCGGTGTCCATGGCGATCCGCACGCGACCCGACTCGCCGAAACGTGTCAGGTCGAGAAAATCCACCTCACAGTCCACGGACACGGCTCGCGTCAGGTCCGCCAAGAACGGGAGGGCTCCCTTGAGCACGCCGACGAGCAGAGGCGTCTCGCCCGCATAGTCGTCGCTGATGGACCGACCCAGCTCGGCGATGCGCGAGGCCAACTCGGTCCGCTCCACGACGGAGACTGCTGGATCAGTCATTGCCCCACAGCCAATCCCAGTAGCGTGATGCCCAGCCCAACGCTTCGCCCAAGCCGGGCAATGGCGAGACAGGATCGGCGTGCAGCGGCGACGTGCCGAGCACGTCGCCACCGAGGGCAGCCACGACGGTCGGAGCGCCCTCTTCGAGCGTGGGCGTGATCACCACCGCCTCGGCTTGCGACGTCGGCCCGAAGACATCGATCGTTTCATCGGCCACCGCATCCACCGTCCCTCCCGGGGTCCGTATGGTGCCGAACACCTGGTCGTGGGTGACCACGATGAGAAGCGCAAACTCCTCGAATGCCCAGTTCAGGAGGGTGGCAGCGTCGGCGAAGTGGTCGTTGGAGTCCATGACCACGACGTACACCCGCCGGTCCTCGCGGTCGGCGCCGGCCACGAGCGTGAGACCGGCCTGGTCGGTGTAGCCCGTCTTGACACCGAACGCCCCGTCGTAGGTGGCTACGAGTTCGTTCGTCGAGCGAGCGGTTCGTTCGACACCGTCGGGTGTTGGCGGCATCGCGTACGTTCGCGTTGCCACCAGCTCGGCGAACTCGGGGATCGCCATGCCGTATTCTGCGATTTTGACCAGGTCGGCAGCCGAAGCCCGATGACCGGGTGCGTCCAGCCCGTGCGGATTCACGAAGTTGGTGTCGATGAGGCCGAGCTCGTCCGCCTTGGCGTTCATGAGGTCCACGAAACCCGGGACATCACCGGCCACGTGTTCGGCGATCGCGATGGCGGCGTCGTTGGCCGATTGCAGGAGGAGAGAGGCGACCAGGTCCCGCAGCGGAATGCGCTCGCCCGGAACGAGTCCGATCTCGGCCTCGCCCACGGCCGCCGCCTCCTCTGAGACGAGCACACGCGCGTCGAGATCGGCCTGTTCCATCGCCACGATGGCCGTCATCATTTTCGTCGTAGACGCCATGGCACGACCCACGTCGGCGTCGAATGATCCGAGCACCTGATCGTACGTCTCGTCGTAGACGATCCAGGTGGTGGCCGACACCGTGGGCTCGGGAGGAAGAGGGTGGCTCTCGAGCGGGAGGGGCTGGCGGGCCGCAACCGGCATCGCCACCACCACGGAAACGAGCAGCCCGAGGACTGTGCCGAGTCGGGACATCATTCGTCGAGGATCGACCGGAGCTCGCGACGCACCATGCGGAGCGACAGGGCCGCAAACGAGCGCGCCAGCGCCGTCATGGCGTCTTCGACACGTTGCTGCGCCTCAGGGCTTCCCTGTCGCCGCTGCGGAGCGGTCAACTGGCGGAGCAGGTCGGCCTGACGTCCTGCGCCGAGCGCCAGAGCCCGCAGGTGGCGTGCTTCGAGTCCGTGGTCGAAGCACAGACGAGCCTCCCGGGCGACGGCGACCGCGTCCTCGTCGTGCTCGGGGGCATCGGTCATGACTCCGTGGGTCACCAGCGAGGCGAGTTCGTCTTCGGACAGCCCAGACCGTCTGAGCAGTTCCTCGGTCGACACCGTCGTCTGCTCGACGAAAAAGTGCTCGCCGAAGTCGGCGGCGGGATCGGTGGCGTCGTCGCCTCGCTCCCAGTCCGTGAGCTTCGCCTTGATGACCTTCAGCGGCAGGAAGTGGTCGCGTTGCTGTTCGAGGATGTACCGCACGCGTTTGACGTCGTCAGGAAAGAACTGTCGGTAGCCGGAGCTCGAACGCGACGGATGGATGAGGCCCTGCTGCTCGAGGAATCGGACCTTGGAGACCGAGATCTCAGGGAACTCCTCATTGAGCAGGTTGATGACTTCTCCGATGGACAGCGCCGCTTGGTCAGCCATCGCCCTGCGCAACGATGAGATGGAACTTGCCAACGATGACCTCATCGCCGGGCGCAACCTTGGCGCGTTCGACGCTCACATCCCGCACGTAGGTACCGTTCGTGGACCCCGAATCCTCCACGACGAGCCCCTGTTCGTCGAGGATGAAACGACAATGATGCCTGCTCACGGTGATGTCGTTCAAGAAGATGTCACTGTCCGGATGCCGACCGATGGTCGTGGTGCCGGGATTGAGGACATAGGTCATACCGGCGCGCGGGCCCCGTTCGACGACGAGCGCAAACCCGCCGAGTTGTGCCACCTGCGCGGCATCGTCCGGGCTCAACGCAGGATGCTGATTGTCTGCTACGGGCACGTAGATGATGGTCGGTTCCCCGGCGCTTTGTGCCGCGCAGTGCGGACACGTCTCCGTGCCGTCAGGCAGCTCGGCGTGACAGGTGGGGCACTTCATGTCGTCATGGTAACGAGCCGGGCGCCCTGCCCGAAGCCGTTACGCGTCTTCGGTGAGCGCCCGATAGCCGGCGGCGTCGAGCAGCGTGTCCAGCGCCGACGAATCGGCGAGTTCCATGGCGACGATCCACCCTTCCCCGTAGGGATCGGCGTTGATCGATTCGGGGCTTTCGTCGAGCGCGGCATTGACCTTGACCACCGCTCCCGCGAGAGGCGCGTAGATCTCACCCACCGACTTGGTCGACTCCACCTCGGCCAGCGTGTCCCCTGCCTCGACCTCGAGTCCGACCTCGGGTAGATCGGCATAGACGATGTCCCCGAGGGCGTCCTGCGCGAAATCCGTGATGCCGATGCGAACCGTGGCCCCGTCATCCATGGAGAGCACCCACTCATGGGCCTCGGTGTATCGGCGGTCTGCCGGAATCTGCACGGATCGTCTCCTCTCGCTCGGACGCGATGTTACTGGCCGGCCGCCCTGGTGCGCGCATCTCCCACGTAGTGGTAGGCGGCGACGTAGTACAAGAGCAACCCGACGACGCCGGCGACCCAACCGAGCGGGCGAAAGACGTCCGGGACAAAGCCGCCGGCCGCGACGTAGAACGACGGGATGGCCCCATACAGCAGCAGCGTGGCCAGTTTGCCCACGCGCCGGACTTCGATGATGCCGTGTCCGCTCAACATCAACCAACCCGTCAACGTTGCCATGAATACCTCGCGGACGAGCAACGGCACCACGATGAGCGCCGGCAGCACTTCGGCGATGAGGCCACCGACGAGGGCCGCCACGATGGCCAATCGGTCGGCTACGGGGTCGAGTGCCTTTCCGAGTTGGGAGACCTGGCCCAGCCGGCGCGCCAGCCAGCCGTCGACCCAGTCGGTGCTCCCGATCGCGAGCAGGAGCCACCCCGCTGCTGCGACTTGGCGGCGAGCCAGGAGAAGCCACAGAAAGGCCGGAACGGCCAAGATGCGGACGAGCGAAACCAGATTCGGAATCGTGACGATCCGGCTCGAGGTGGGCTCGCTCAGGCGCGGGCCTCCACCAGGTGGCATGCCACGTAGTGGCTGCCACCCTTGTCCTCCAGCGGCGGATGATCGAGCCCCCGGCACACGTCCGTCGCCATCGGGCAGCGATCGATGAACCGGCACACGGGCGGAGGATTGATCGCCTTCGAGATGCCACCCTTGATCTCCACGTCGGGCCGTTGGTACAGAGGATCGGGCACCGGCACGGCCGACAACAGTGCCTGCGTGTACGGATGCTTCGGACTCGCCAGCAGCTCTTCGGTGTCGGCGATCTCGACGATCTTGCCCAGGTACATGACGGCGATTCGATCACACATGTACCTGGCCACGGCCAGGTCGTGGGTGATGTAGAGGTACGACACGTCGAACTCGTCCGCCAGCTTCAGCATCAGATCCATGATGGAGATGCGAATGCTGACGTCGAGCATCGATGTCGGTTCGTCGGCCACCACGAACGTCGGGTCGAGCACCAAGGCACGGGCGATGGCCACCCGCTGTCGTTGACCACCCGACAGCTCGTGCGGGTATCGGAAGAGGAACGTGGCAGCCGGAGTCAACCCGACCAGGGTGAGCAGCTCGGCGACCCGCTCCTCCCGCTCGGGCACCGTGCCGATCTTCTGCACCGTGAGCGGCTCAGCAACGGTGTCGTAGACCGTGCGGCGCGGATTGAGCGACTCGAACGGATCCTGGAAGATCATCTGGACCCGGCGCCGGAAACGTGCCATCTGGTCCTTCGGGATGTGCGCGATGTCGATCATGGTGTCTTCGTCGCTGAGCAGGATGTTGCCCTCGGTCGCTTCCATGAGCTTCACCAGCATCCGGCCGGTCGTCGACTTGCCGCATCCTGATTCGCCCACCAGACCGAGCGACTCTCCCGGCGCGATTTCGAAGTCGATGCCGTCGACGGCGTGTACGAAGTCCGTGGCCCCGCGGAAGATCGACTTCTGGATCGGGAACAGCTTTCGCAGACCCTCTACCTTGACGAGCGGCTGACTCATTTCTTCAGACCCTCCGCGATATCGGGGACTTCCTGCCAGTTCCAACACGCCACGTGGTGGCCGTTCCCGAGGTCGGTGAGTGGTGGCTCGTCCGTAGAGCACTGTTCGGTGGCAAACGGACAGCGCGGATGGAACCGGCAACCCGAGGGCGGGTCCATGAGGTTGGGGGGCTCGCCTTCTAGAGGCGCCAGCTTGCGACGCGGACCCGTGATCGACGGCGTCGAGCTGAGGAGCAGGAAGCTGTACGGATGCTTCGGGCGGCGGAAGATGTCGGCGGTGTCGCCGATCTCGACCATCTTCCCGGCGTACATGACCCCCATCTTGTCCGTCACCTCGGCGATGACGGCGATGTCGTGGGAGATGTAGATGATGCTCATCCCGAGCTCGCGCTGGATCTTCTTCATTTCTTGCAGGATCTGGTCCTGCACGATCACATCGAGCGCTGTCGTCGGCTCGTCGGCGATGATGATCTGCGGGTTACACGACAAGGCCATGGCGATCACGGCGCGCTGGCGCATCCCCCCGGAGAACTCGTGCGGATAGCGATCCATCATCTCGGGCGTGAGGCCGACCAGCTCGAAGAGTTCGCCGATCCGTTCCCGCGACTCGGAGTGGCTCAACTGCGGCCGGATGTGGAGATCCATGGCCTCCTTGATCTGATCGCCGACCCGATGTACCGGGTTCCAGGCGTTCATGGCGCCCTGGAAGACCATCGAGATGTCACTCCAACGGTGCGACCGCATCTCGTTTTCAGACAGTTCGAGCAGGTTCGTGCCGTTCAGGCGTATCTCCCCCGACTTGAAGACCGCGTTGTCGGCCTGCAGCCGGAGCAGCGCCATGGCGATGGAGGTCTTGCCGCAACCCGACTCGCCCACCAGCCCGAACGATTCGCCTTGCTGGAGCTGGAACGAGACATCTTCGATCGCCGAAACGTCGCCCTGCTGGGTTTCGTAATGCATCACGAGGTGGTCGACCTCGAGGATCGTGGTCCCAATGGGCGCGTCCGTCACTTCTATCGATGGTGTGGTCATACCGGGTGCCTACCGCCTTCTGAGCCGGGGGTTGATGATTTCGTCCATCCCGCGTCCCACCAGGTAGAACGCTGCGGCGAGCAAGGTGACGGCCAGACCCGCCGGGAACAACATCCACCAGAACGTGAGACCGCTGAGCAGGTACCCCTGGGCTTGCGAGAGCTGAATCATGATGCCCCAGCTCATCTCGACATTCAGCAGTCCGAAGAACGACAGCGTCGCCTCGGTGGCGATCGCGGTCGTCACCGAGAACATCATGTACAAGAAGCTGAGCGGCATGACGTTCGGAATGAGGTGCGAAAAGATGATCCGGCGGCTGCCGCCTCCCGAGACGCGGGCGGCGTCGATGTAGGGCTTCACCTTCACCGCCAGCGCCTGCGACTTCAAGATGATGGCGGTGCCACCAAAGCCGCCCAACAGGCCGAGGAACAGCGCGAGATGCCACACCTTGAAGTCGGGAATCACGGAGTTCACCACGATGAGCACGGCGAGGATCGGCAGCATGAGCAGGAGGTCGGCGAGCCGCATGAAGGCCGAGTCGATCATCCCGCCGAAATAGGCGGCGATCGCCCCGACCGACGTGGCGATGAACACGGTCACGAGCGCCGCGATGATGCCGAGGGCAAAGGCGGCCCGTGCCCCGAACATCAACTGGCTCAGGACGTCGCGTCCGAGGGGGTCCGTACCCAGCAGATGCTCCCGGCTTGGCGGCAGCGGATGGCTTTCGAGAACCTCCACCTCGTCGCCGACACTGCCCTGGATGTTGGAGAACACCGCTTGCCGGCGACTGATCTCCGTGAGGGGGTTCACCTCGTCTTCGGGCTTGTCGACGATCGTGACGATCCGACTCTCGAGGTTTTCGTCCACGCCGACGACAGGGTCGTAGACCGACGACGGCCAGACGTTCGAATTGATGAGAATCGGCTGCATGACCGCCATCAATCCGAAGATGGCGATGATGACCAACCCGATCATGCCGACGGCGTTCGTGCGGAACAACCGCCAGTTCTTCCTGAACGATCGCCAGTAGAGCCGCAGCCGGATGCGCCACAGCGGCTCGACGATCACATCCGCAAGGTCGGGCGGCGGCTCGGCCAGGGCGACGCCGGAGTGCTGGGGTTCGTCGTGGTGATCGGTCATGCGCTCAGCCCTGCGCCGTCACGCGGATCCGGGGATCGAGCACCCCGTACAAGATGTCGGCGACGAAGTGCCCGACTAGCGCCAGGAGGCCGGTGAAGCTGAAGGCCGCCACGGCCAGCGGAATGTCCTCGGAAAGGACCGCCCCCAGGAGGAGCTGACCCATGCCCGGCCACGAGAAAACGGACTCGGTCACAATCCCACCGTCGATGACCGTGGCGACGGCGATCACGAGCGAGGTCGAGACCGGGAGAAGGGCCGTTCGCGCCGCGTGGTGGTCGCGGACGTCTCGTTCTGACAGGCCTTTGGCGCGCGCCGTGAGCACGAAGTCTTCCTTCATCGTCTCGAGCATGGAACTCCTGGTGAGGAGCATGATGCCGGCGAACCCGATGAGCGTCAGAATCATCACCGGCAACACCATGTGCTGGGCGATATCCCACGCATACGTGGAACGAGGCGAGGCTCGCCAATAGGCCATGAAGGCAGCCGCGATGATCGCCAGGCCGGCCAGCCGCACGAAGATGCGATTGCGCGGAACATCGATCCGACGCGCGACGTAGCTCACCGCCACCACCGCCAGTGAAGCTATGAACACGGTGTAGAAGATCTGCAGGAACACTTCGTTCGACGAGAACGGCACGTCCTTCCACAGGGATATCGTGATGAACTGGCCCAGCGGCAACCAGTCGAGCTGTGCGGCGAACAGCCAGATCATCATGAGTGCGAACCAGGGGTAGAACACCGTGTAGAGCGCCACGCCGCCGACGGTCACGGCCATTTCGCCGCGTTGGTTGCGTCGCCAGGCGAGGAACTTGCCGGCTTGGAAGCCGACGTAGTACTGGACGACCAGCGCGGTCGTGAACAGCACCAGCGTCCGGGGAAGCCGTTCGAGGATGATGTCGCGGACCGGCCGGGGGTACTGGCTGAAGCTCACGCCGAAGTCGCCGGTGAAGAAACCCGCCATGTAGTCGCGGAACTGGATATACCAGGGCTTGTCGAGCCCGAGGCGGGCGATGGCCTGCTGGATGGCTTCTGGCGGCAGGTTGGGGTTGAGTCGGAATCGTTGCGCGATGGCGTCTCCGGGGAGGGCCTGCAGGACCACCCAGGTCAGAACCAGGAACACGAAGAACAGTCCTGTCATCTGGATGAGACGGCGAAGGATGAATTTGCCCACTGCGCGACGTCCTTTCCGAGCCTCCGAGGGTGGCAGTGTACCCCCACCGACCGCGGTCCCGCCACCTTCCTTCGCCCGTCTGCCGCCGACATGACATTCACCTCAGGGAGATACCGGCGAACGCGAAACGGGAGGGCCCGAAGGCCCTCCCGTTCAGTCGTAGAGACGTTGCGTTACTGCTGACCGACGAGGTCAGGCGTACCCAGCCAGTTCTGGACACCGTCGAGGGTGTCGGTGAACGGGAACTGGAGCGTGTTGCGGTAGGCCTCGAGGATCGGTGTCGTGAACAGCACCACGTAGGGCACGTCACGAGCGACGATCGCGTCCATCTGCTGGACGAGATCGCGGGCCACCTCGAGCTCCGTCGCCTCGTTGAACTGCGCAGCGAGTGCATCGAACTCGTCGTTGCAGTAACCCGGGGTGTTGAAACCGCCGGTGGCGGAATCACCCGAGCACTCGAAGAACGCCGTCACGTGATCCGGGAAGATGCCCACACCCCAACCGAGGATGTACATGTCCCAGTCGACCGGTCCGAAGACACGGTCCACGATGACGTTGAAGCCGGTCGGCTCGGCGCTCACGGGGATGCCGAGGTCGTTGGCCCAGTCTTCGATGAACAGCGAGTAGGTCGCACGCAGCGGGTCGTAACCCGGTCCCGGAGCGAGCAGCGTCAACTCGGGGACGGACTCGCCGCCCGGACCGCGCAGACCCTCACCCTTCGGGATGACGTCACGGTTGCCCTCGTCCCAACCCGGCTCGGTCGTCCACGTCCATCCACCGTCCTTGAGGATCTGGATGGCCGAGGCGACACGCTCGGACTGGCTCTGTCCGGCACACCAGGCTTCGATGTCCTGGTTGGCCCAGTAGGCGGCACCCGGGGGCACCGTGGAGTCGAGCGGCACGGCGACGCCCTGGAGGACGTTGTTCGCCATGAACTCCTTGTCGATCATGCAGGCGACGGCCTGACGGAACGACGTGTCGGACATCGGGAACTTGCGGGTGTTGAACGACAGGTACCGGAAGCCGGCAGCCGGGTTCGAGATGACCTCGAGGTCGCCGGCGGCGAGCACCTGGCCCTGGAGACCGCGCTGGAGGCCCAGCGGGGTGATCCAGTAGTCGACATCACCTTCGGTGAGTGCCAGTACGGCCTGGTCCTGTCCGCCGTACACCGAGAACAGCGTCTCGGAAGCGAACGGGCCGGTCGTGTAGTCGGCGATGACGTCGCCACCTGGCGTGCCACCCCAGTTCTCGGTGGTTCCATCGGGTGAGGTCCACTCGACGGCTCCGTTGGCGTAGACCGTCGTCTGCGCTCCGCGGTCGTAGTAGTCGGCCACGGCGACGTTGCGGGCGAACGAGCCCTCTTCGCGGCCGGCGTATGCCATACCGCTGGCGGAAGGCATGCCTTCGCCAGAAGCCGTCTCGACATCTTCGAGCGAAGCAGCCCCGGCAATCACGTCTGCCCAGAAGTGCTCCGGGAAGACCGGACCCTGCGCGGCACCGAACTGCCAGAGGGCGAGGCCTGGCTGGCCGTTCCACGTGTAGCGCACGGTGTAGTCGTCGATGGCCTCGACGCTGATGAGACCGAGCGTGAACTCGTCCTCCTCGGTGTCGGGGTCGTCGGCGGAGGCCTGCGGGTAGGCGGCCAAGAAGTTGCCGCCGAGACCGAACTCGACTGCCGTGTTGAACGTGAAGGCCACGTCGTTGGCGTCGATCGGCTCGCCGTCAGACCAGCGCTGCGTGTCGCGCAGCGGCACGTCGATGACCCAGTTGTCACCATCTGCCTCACCGATGGGCGGGTCGGCCGGCAGGGCCAGCGACGGCGCCAGCGTGTAGGTCGGGGCGATCTGCCCGTAGACCGAGGCGACGGAACCGGCCAGCAAGTACTGGTTGTACACGCTGTTCTCGGTGTCGTACCACGCCCACACATTGTCGGTCGTAAAGTCTTCGATCACTGCGATCTTGTACTCGAATCCCTCAACGGTCGGGGCGGCCGTCGTAGCCGGTGAATCACCGGTCGTGGTCGCAGGCGCCGCCGTCGTGGCGGGCGTTTGTCCCGTATCGCCTTCGGTCGTCGAGGTGGATTCCGTGCCGCACGCCGCCGCGATCATGGCAAAGACTGCCAGAATCGCCACGAGGCGCCAACGGAAGTTCGATGAGGATCTCACCGTATTGTCCTCCACTTTCGTCCAGGGTTGCTTCTGCGTTCGCCGAGCATCCGAATCCGAGGATGCGAACTCCCAGCTGCGGCAGCGACCCGCGCGCAGAACGCGCGAGATAGATGGAGATTAGGTGGTCGAGACGCCTGGGTGCAACCTTCCTGCGGCATCACTTCGCCCTGGATCGTTCCAACGCGGCGATCTCCCGACCGAACGAAGAGGCGGTCCCGCTACACTCACGGCCGAACTCGGGCTGTGGCGCAGCTTGGTAGCGCGCTTGACTGGGGGTCAAGAGGTCGTCGGTTCAAATCCGGCCAGCCCGACCACCAACCTGTCGACGATGTAACCAGCATCCCCGACGTGGCGGATCCCACGCTTCCGTGTCGTGTCCGCGGAGGGACGTCCTCGCCCGGTCAGTCTGAGGTGAGTGCGGCGTCGACTTCGGCTCGCAGACGATCGAGTTCTGTGAACGTTGCCTCGAAGCCGTCGTCGGGCGGACACTCGAAGAATGATTCTTCGGCGGCCTGGAACCATTCCCGGACGGCGCGATCGATCGTACGGTCGGGTGTTGGCTCGACCTGCGTGCGCCACTCACGCAGCTGCGCCAGGGTGTCCTGACATTGCTCGTTGGACAGAGGAGGGTCGAACAGTCGGGCCGTGTCGACGGGTACCTGAGACCCCTGCCACGCGATCAACCAATCATCCTGGGAGGGTCGATCGGCGACACAGCTTCCAAGCACCAAGCCCGCCAGCGCCACGGTTGTCGCGATGCGAGTCACGACACCACGCTACCGATCCTCAGGTGACCCATCGGTCGACCAGCCACAGAATTCCCTGCACGACGCGCCACCCCACGTAGAGCACCGCGAGCGCCACCATGAGCTTGAAGCTGAACGGGACCGGAGGTCGATCGTCGAGCGCTTCGTCGGCGTCGCTCATCGATCGCCCTTCGTGCGACGTCGCGACCGCAGATGCAGCGGCGTCCCGGTGAAGTCGAACTCGGAACGGAGTCGATTGGCCACGTATCGGAGATAGTCGTCGCCGAGTTCGCCACCCGACACGAACAGAACGATCGTCGGGGGGCGGATGCCGGCCTGCACAGCGTACAGGATCTTGGGTCGACGTCCTTTGCGGACCGGTGGGGGGTGTGCCTGGGTCCAGGTCTGCATGAGCCGGTTGAGCTGGCCCGTGGGGATGCGCGTCCGACTCGACGCAAGGACCATGGCGATGGCGCGCGGCAGGCGGTGGGTGCGAGCCCCGGTCTTGGCCGACATCCGAAGCACCGGCGCCCAATCGATGAAACCCAGGCGGGTTCCGAGGGTGCGCTCGGTGGCTTCGCGCTGCTCTTCGTCGGCGAGGTCCCATTTGTTCGCCACGAGCACGATCGCCGCCCCCGCGTCGGCGGCCTCTTCTGCGATCCGCTGGTCTTGCTGCGTCACGCCCTCGGTGGCGTCGATGACGAGCAACGCCACGTCGGCGTCCGCCAGGACCCGCTTCGCTCGCTGGACGCTGTAGAACTCCGCCGACTCTTTGAGCTTGGGGGTCCGGCGCATCCCGGCCGTGTCGACGATCACGTACGGGGTGCCATCGAGTTCGACCGTCACGTCGATCGGATCGCGTGTCGTGCCCGGCACGGGAGACACCAGTACCCGATCCTCACCCACGAGACGGTTGAGCAAGGTCGACTTGCCGACGTTCGGGCGACCAACGATGGCCAATCGGGGGACCTCGTCATGGTCGGGAGCCGCCTCCCCTTCCGGCAGCAGGTCAACGATCGCATCGAGCAGGTCGCCGATGCCACGCCCATGCAACGCGCTGACCGGCCGCGGCTCACCGAGGCCGAGGCGCCACAGATCGACGAGGCCGTCCTCTTGGTCGGCCGAATCGACCTTGTTGGCGGCCAGCACCACCGGCGTCACACCCCGCACCAACTTCGCGACACCCTCGTCGTCGCCCGTGAGCGAGGTCGTGGCGTCGACGACGAACAGCACGACGTCGGCTGCGGCCACGGCCGCCTCGGCCTGACCGGAGATGTCAGCCGAGAGATGTTCTGCATCGTCGACCTGCCAACCGCCCGTGTCGATGAGCAAGAACTCCCGGCCCGCCCAATCGGAGCGGAACTCGCGCCGATCGCGGGTGATGCCGGGCTGTTCCTCGACGACCGCTTCGCGGCGGCCCAGGATCCGGTTGACGAGGGTCGATTTGCCGATGTTGGGGCGACCGACGACGGCCACCACCGGGAGACTCTTCATTTCGAAAAGGAATGCTAGGGCCACCGGCGCCAGATCCCGGTTCGATCCGTGGCATGCCTAGCATTGCGTCATGGCAGAACGCGTCGTACTCGCCGAGCCTCGCGGCTTCTGCGCCGGAGTGGAGATGGCCATCAAAGCGCTCACCTGGATGGTGGCCGTCTTCGAGCCACCGGTGTACTGCTACCACGACATCGTCCACAACCGATGGGTCGTCGAGGCCTTTGAAAAGGTCGGGGTGGTGTTCGTCGACGAGATCGAGGCCGTTCCGGAAGGCGCTCCGGTGATGCTGTCGGCTCACGGGTCCTCTCCCGACGTGGTGACGGGGGCTCAGGCGAGGGCAGGTGTGGTCGTGGACGCCGTGTGTCCACTCGTGACCAAGGTCCACCACGAAGTCCGCAAGCTCGCCGGGAAGGGTTTCGACATTCTCTATGTCGGCCATGAAGGCCACGACGAGGCCACCGGAACGGTGGCCGAAGCACCCGATCGCATACGGCTCATCGAACCCGAGGACGGGCTCGGCGACTTCTCCCCCGCCGACCCTGACAAGGTGGCGCTGCTGGCGCAGACGACGCTGGGCCTGTTCGAATGGGAGGAAGTACTCGAGTCTGCGCAGGAGCGGTTTCCGCAACTGCAGACAGCACGAAAGTCCGACCTCTGTTACGCCACCACGAACCGGCAAGAAGCCGTCGAACGGTTGGCGGAGCGGTGTGACCTCGTCCTGGTCGTTGGATCCGAGACCTCCTCGAATACGAGGGCGCTCGTGCGCGTGGCTCGCCAGCGGGGCGTCGCGGCGCATCGGATCGACGACGCCGACGCCATCGACGACGAGTGGCTCGACGGCGTGACCACGGTCGGCCTGACCGCCGGAGCCTCAGCACCCGACCATCTCGTTCGCGAAGTGATCGACCGCATCGCCCCGTCCGATGGAGTGGAGTTGCTACAGGTCACCGAAGAAGGCGAATACTTCCCGCTGCCTCCGCAGCTTCGATCATTCTTGTCGGTGCTCCAGATGGTGGTCGAGGCCGGTTTCACCGCTCGGAAGCCCGGTGAGACGGGGCTCCTCGAAGACGATCGGCGATGGACGGCGACCGAGGCACTCGCGCACATCGCCGGCTAGCGCCGCCGGGCTTCAGCCGCTCCGACCACCGATGCGATCACCTCGTCCACTCCGAGATCCGACGTGTCCACGACGACGGCGTCGTCGGCTCGCCGTAGCGGATCGGTCGCTCGACTGGCGTCCGCCTGATCGCGCCGTTCCAGATCGGATTGCACGGCCGCCACGGGCACGCCACCGGTCTCGGCGGCCCTTCGGGCGGCTCGAACTTCGGGCCGCGCCGTCAGGAAGATCTTGAGATCCGCGGCGGGGAACACCACGGTGCCGATGTCTCGGCCTTCCACCACCCCCGACCCCCCTTGGCGATCTACCCACGACCGCTGGGCATCGACCAGTCGGCGCCGAACGTCCGGCACCGCCGACACGGCACTGACGGCCGCCGTCACCTCGTCCGAGCGGATCGCCTGACTGACGTCGTCGCCGTCGAGCGTCATGCGGCCTCCGTTGTAATCGAACTCGACCTCCTCGACGACGCCGCGGACCGCCTCCGTATCGGCCGGGTCCACGTCGCGTCGGAGCACGGCGACGGTGGCCGCCCGGTAGTAGGCACCGGTGTCGAGATGGGGAAGCCCGAGGGCCATGGCCACCGCCCTGGCCACGGTGGTCTTCCCGGATCCACCCGGCCCGTCGATGGCAACGATGAATGGCCGTTCTATGCCCACGAGTCGAACTCCTTCCAATACTCCGGCCAGGTCTTCCGCACGCAGTCAGGGTCGCGAATCGAGATGCCGTCGACCACGAGGCCTGCGAGCGAGAACGCCATGGCCATGCGGTGGTCGTCGTAGGTCTCGATGACCGCACCGTGGAGTCGAGCCGGCTCGATCGTCAACCTATCCGCCGTCGCCTCCGCACGTGCCCCGATTCGGCGCAACTCGGTCTCGAGCGCCGCCAGGCGATCCGTCTCCTTGACCGACAGCGTGCTGAGACCGGTCAGGGTGGTAGGCGTGCCGGCCGTTGCGGCAGCCACCGCCACGGCCAACGCTCCATCCGGGCAGTCCGACATGTCGGCGACCGTGCCGTCGAGCCGCTCGGGACCGACGACCGTGATCGAGTCTCCGGCTCGTTCGACCCTGGCTCCCATCTGTTGCAGCACCCCCAGGACGCCGAGATCCGATTGGGTGGACGACGCCCGGATGCCCTCCACCTGGGCGGTCCCGCCGGTCATCGCGGCGGCCACCCAGCCGTAGACGGCTGCCGAGGCATCGGGCTCGATGACGAAGTCAACCGGTCGGTACGCGTTGCCGGCCGGGATGTGGATAGGTGGTCCGAGATCGACATCCACGCCGAAGCCGGCCATGACCTCGCGCGTCGTCTCGAGGTACGAGGCGGAAGCCACCTCGCCGACACACTCGATCACGACGTCCTGCGCAGCGTAGGGAGCCACCATCATGATCGCCGACACCGGCTGCGACGACCGCCGGGCGTCCACGACGACTCGGCCGCCGATCAGTCGGGGTCCGGCCACCTCGAGCGGCGCTCCGCCCGACGCGCCCATCGGCACGACATGCGCACCAAGGTCAGCGAGCGCGGCGACGAGCTCACCGATGGGGCGTTCCCGGAGGCGCGCTCCCCCGTCGATGATGGACGTACCGGTTGCCACCGTGAGCGCGGCGGTCACGAACCGCAGCGTCGTGCCCGACAGCCGTGCGTCCAACGGCGTCCTCGACTCACCGAGGTGACCTCCGTCCACGAGCCACACGCCGTCACCGCGGTCGACGGAGACGCCGAGCGCACCGAGACAACCCACCATGGCCTCCGTGTCGTCGCTGAGGAGTGCGCCAAACAGACGGCTGCGGCCGGGGGCGAGTGCAGCACAGACGAGTGCGCGATTCGTGATGCTCTTGGAGCCGGGAGGGCGGAACCTGATGTCGAGGTGCCGGCGCGGCAGAATCGACTTCATCTCAGACACCAGCCACCTCGTACAGCGCGCGCACCTCGTCCGACGTCAATGGGCGCCATTCGCCGGACCGTAGTGAGGCGTCTCGCAGTGGCCCAATCGCCGTGCGGAACAGCGACTGTGTCTCGTGGCCGACGGCCGCACACATCCTCCGCACCTCTCGGTTGCGGCCCTCGGCCATCACGATCTCGAGCAGCGTCGCCTCGGGCGCGGTATCGATCACCTTCACCGAGACGGCCCTCGCAGGCCCGTCGTCGAGATCGACACCGTCGGTCAGCGCTCCGAGTGCAGCCTTGGACGGTCGGCCCTTCACCAGCACCCGATACGTCTTGGGCACCTCGTAGCGGGGATGTGTGAGACCGTTCGTCAGGTCGCCGTCATTGGTGAGCAACAACAACCCTCCGGAGTCGAGGTCCAATCGCCCGACCGGATAGACGCGCGGCTCGGCCGGCACCAGATCCACGACGGTGCGACGGCCCTGTGGATCCTGAGCCGTCGACACCACACCGACGGGCTTGTTCAACAGGTAATGGACCAGTCCGGGAGCGATCGGGATTCGGACGCCGTCGAGGGCTACGTCGTCCCGCTCGGGATCGACCCGCTGCCCGAGTCGGGCGGTGTCTCCGTTCACCGTCACCCGACCCGCCTTGATGAGGTCTTCGACGGCACGTCGTGATCCGACGCCGGAGCGCGCCATCACCTTCTGGAGTCGCTCGCCCGCGTGGTCAGACGGCATCCGGCCGGAACGTCTCCTCGAGGGTCTCGACCACGTCCGCCGGCGGTACATGGTCGGCGAGGGGCGGGAGATCGCCGAGGCTTCGGAGACCGAGCTTCTCCATGAACAGCTCGGTGGTTCCGTACACCGCCGGGTTGCCGGGCAGCGGCAGACGCTCGACTTCTCGGATGAGGCCGCGGCGTTCGAGTGTCCGAAGCGGCGAATCGGAATCGACGCCGCGGATCTCTGCCACCTGGGCACGTGAAACAGGTTGTTTGTAGGCGACGACCGCCAGGGTCTCGAGCGCGGCGCCGGACAGCTTGGCCGCCGTCGGGGACGCTGCGTAGCGCTCGAGGTACGGATAGGCGTCCGGGCGCGTGTAGAGGCGCCAACCCCCGCCGACGGCTCGCAACGTCAGGCCGCTCTGGCGCTCATCGAGCGAGGCGGCCAGCGCGGCGAGGTCCTCTTCGACCTCCGCGGTCGGCACTTCGAGCACCTCGGCCAACTCCTTGGCGGGTATCGGCGACTCGGCGACGAACAGAATGGCCTCGATGATGGCGAGCCGCTCCATCAACGGCTCCACTCGCTCGTCATGGGACCGTCCGACGAGATGTGTTTGACCTGGATCTCCGACAGCCAATCTCGCTGCGCCACCTCGACCATCCCCCAGCGGGCGAGTTCGAGGAGCGCCAGGAAATAGGCGACGACCTCGACCTTGCGCGAACAATGGTTCACGAGGTCGTCGAAGGTGACCTCCGCGAGGTGCTCGACACGGGCGCGCAAATCGTGCATGGCGTCCTGCACGGAGGGTAGGTCCAGTTCGAGGTGGTCGAGGTCCGGCTCGTCGGGGATACGGTGGAACACCCGCTCCGCAAGGCTCGCCAGCGCGCCGGCGTCTATCGGCATCCGCACGTCGGGGGCGGGAACCGCGATGTCGTCGGTCAGACCGACGGAACGGGGTACCAGGCGGTTGTGTTCCTGGAGGCGGTACCGCAACACGGCGGCGACGTCCTTGAACGTCACGCACGCCAGAAGACGCGCCAGCAGCCGGTCGCGCTCTTCCATGAGTGCCAGCTCCTCGTCGAGGTCGACCTCGACGTCGTCGGGAAGCAAATGCCGTGCCTTGAGCTGGATCAGCGTGGCCGCGATCAGCAGGAACTCGGACGTCACATCGAGATCCATGGCTTGCATCTCGTCGACATAGGCAAGGTACTCGGTGACCAGATCGATGAGGCTCACCTCGGTGATGTCGAGCTGGTGACGCGTGATCAATTGCAGCAAGAGATCGAGGGGCCCTTCGAAGACCGCAGTTCTCACTTCATAGGCCATGGCATCAATACCGCTGGTCGATGTCGACCAGTCGTCTCCAGTCGTCTTCGCTCACGCCGTCCGGCCGCGGCCCGTGATGGTGACGGGTGTAGTCGATCACCAGCGGCTCGCCTCCGAGGGCTTCGAGTTGGGCGGCCCCGATCGGACCGTGGGCAGTGTAGATCTCCCACCTGCCCGTGACGTGAACTCCCAACTTGGCGAATCCCGACGCGAGCGAACGGCCCCAGATACCCAACCCGCTCTCCTGCTTTCCGATGTCGTGGAGGGCGGCGGCGCGGATGAACTCAGGGCGGTCCGGGTATTGACCGGCAGCTGCCATGCCGGCGTCGTGGCCATGTCGCTGGTCTCCAGGCGGTTGACTGAAGAACAGCTCGCGCAGCGCGGGCTCTGGTAGCCAGTTCTCGATGGTGGAGCGTTCGGAGGCATCGAGGGGACGGGCCGTTCCGAAGGAGAAGAACCGGCGGGCGAGATGCCGCCAGGTCGAGGTCACGGCGATCGCTTGGCCTTACAGTCGACACACAGGCGCGACGCCGGACGTGCTTCGAGGCGGGCGGGAGCGATGTTGGTTCCGCAGCTCGCGCAGATCCCGTAGCTGCCGTCCTCGATGGCCTCCAGCGCCTCGTCGATCTCCGAGACCTGTCCGGCGAGCGATTCGGCCAGCCCGAGCAACTCGGTGCGCTCGGCGGTGGCGGCGCCGGCGTCCGCAAAGCTCTCGCCGAGATCGAGGCCTGACTTCAGTTCGCCCTTTTCGGTCGCGCCGAGTTCGTCGAGTTGGTGCACGAGCTTCTCGCGTTCTTCATTGAGTGCGCGTCGCGCGCCGTCCAAGTCCGTCATCGGTCCTACCTGCTTCGGGGATGTGCTTCGACGTACACCTCATAGAGGTGGTCGGCGGAAACCCTCGTGTACACCTGTGTGGTCGAGATACTAGCGTGACCCAGCATTTCCTGGACCGTTCTGAGGTCCGCCCCGCCTTCCACCATATGGGTGGCTGCACTGTGGCGCAACACGTGGGGAGACACGTCACCGAGCCCGGCCGCGTCAGCGGTGCGGCGAACGATGCCGAAGATGCCTTGCCGGGTCAACCGGCCACCTCGGCGGTTCAGAAAGACCGCTCCGTCATCGGTGGCGCTCCGGCGCCACTCGAGCCGGTCGGCCAACCACGCCTCGACGGCGTCGACGGCATGCCTGCCCATCGGCACGATCCTCTGCCGGTTTCCTTTGCCGGTCAGCAGGACGGTTCGTTCGACCAGGTCGAGGTCGTGGAGATCGAGGGCGACCAGCTCCGAGACGCGTGCTCCGGTGCCATACAGGACTTCGAGGATCGCACGGTTGCGGCGACCGTCCGCCGACGCCGGATCGGGCTGGGCGAGCAGACGGAGCACCTCGTCGACGTCGAGGGACTTCGGAAGCGCATCAGGCCGCTGGGGGGCATCCACGAGGATCGTCGGATCGGTGGGATGAAGGCCCTCCGAGAGAGCGAACTTGTGGAACCCCCGGATGGCCGCCAGCTTTCGAGCGGCGGTCGTCGGTCGGAGTTCGGAGGCGTGCAGTTCCTCGAGAAACGTCTCAGGAGTGCCGCCGTCGGAGACATGCTCGGCGTATTGGGCGAGGTCGCGCCGGTAGGCGGCCACCGTGTTCGGTGAGAGCCCACGTTCGACGGCCAGGTGGACCAAGAACGCGACCATGGCGTTCGTCAGCTCGGCGCGATCCACGGCAGCCGGCTCAAAGCAATGAGCGTCTTGGCATCGGTGATGTCGCCGGAACGGACCATCGTCTCGGCGTGCGCGCGCGAGAGCCGCACGACTTCGGCGTATTCCTCCTCGAGGCCATCTGGCTCCGTGGCGGTGGCCGTCAGGCCGTCCACGACGAACAGCCGAATGTGTTCGTCCGTGAACCCAGGGCTGACATGAAACGTCCCGATCGGAGTGATCGATCCTGGCTCCATTCCCAACTCCTCGACGCACTCGCGTCGCACCGCCGCCGTCAGATCTTCGCCCGGCTGATCGAGCTTGCCGGCCGGGATCTCGAGCATGTCGGCGTCGACGGCGGCCCGATACTGCCGGACGAACAACAAGTCATCTCCGTCGACGGCCACGAATGCCACGGCGCCCGGATGGGCGATGTAGTCACGGACGGCGGTGCGGCCATCGGGTGCTTCGATCTCCCATTGCCGCAGCTCGAGAAACGCTCCCCTTGCCAGCAGTCGCTCTTCAAGTCGCCGGAAGCCGGCCATCAGCCGAGGTCGGCAGCGGCCGTCTCGGCCACCGCCGTGATCTGCTCACTTCGGCCGGCTGATCGGTGGTCGCGCGCCGCCCGGACGAACCCATCGAACATCGGATGCGGGGCATCGGGACGGGACTTGAACTCCGGGTGGAACTGTGACGCGAGGAAGAACGGATGCCCCGGCAGTTCGACGATCTCGACGAGGTTCTCGTCGGGTGAAACCCCCGACAAGGACATCCCAGCCTGCTCGAGGTCTTTGCGGTATCGGTTGTTGACCTCGTAGCGGTGCCGGTGCCGCTCGTAGATGACCGGCTCACCGTACAGTTCGGCCACCAGCGATCCTTCTCTGAGCTTGGCCGCATAGAGCCCCAGCCGCATCGTGCCGCCTTTCTCGGCGACGTCCTGCTGGCTCTCCATGAGGTCGATGACCGGATGTGGCGAGGTGGGCTCGAATTCCGCGCTGTGGGCGTTGGCCAGGCCGACGACGTTCCTGGCGTACTCGATGACCGCACACTGGAGGCCGAGGCACAAGCCGAGGAACGGGATGTTTCGTTCCCGAGCGTGGCGAATCGCCTCGATCTTGCCCTCAACCCCACGCGGCCCGAATCCACCTGGAACGAGAATGCCGTCGAGTCCTTCGAGGTAGGAGTCCGCGTACATGCCGGTCATCTCCTCCGAGGGCACCCACCGAAGATCCAGCTTCACGTCGTTGGCCAGCGCGCCGTGCCGCAGCGATTCGACTACCGACAGGTAGGCGTCCGGCAGGTCGACGTACTTCCCGACCAGGCCGATCGTCACCGTCTCGGTGGCGGCAGCGGCGCGCCGCACCATCGACTCCCACACCGTGAGATCGGGAGGCGGCGTCTGCAATCGGAGCCGCTTGACGATCACATCGTCTAGTCCGCTCTCGTGGAGAAAGAGCGGTACTTCGTAGAGATCGCTGGCATCGAGCGCGTTGATCACGGCGTCACCGTCGACGTCACAGAAGAGAGAGATCTTCTTGCGCACCGACTCGTCGATCGGGCGGTCGGAGCGCACCACGATGACATCGGGGTGTATGCCGCGACTGCGCAATTCGGCCACCGAGTGCTGTGTCGGCTTGGACTTCAGTTCTTCCGAAGACGAAATGTAC
>JBFKPQ010000020.1:0-24874 GCA_041628225.1 Acidimicrobiia bacterium
CGACGCCGCTCCCGGCGACCGCCGCCGCCGTCCTCTGGTAGAGGCCGTTAACGCCGTCCTCTCACTGTCCGACGACGAGCGGCGGCCCATCATCACCTGGTCCGAGCACGACCTGAGAATCCTCAAAACGGTGAGCGGCGATCGGCCCTTCCGTCATCGCAACGCCATTCGAACCGCCAAGCGATGGCGCAAAGGGCAGCGAGCGTCCGAAGACCGTGCTGCACCGAACAGCCTGGCCCACTTCGAGGCATTGATCGGCTACGAACGTCCCGTAGAGCAGTACGGAGTCGGAGACAGCTTGGCGTACATCGTCGAGCGCCAATCGGCTAGCGATGGTGCCATCGCCCGATGGCAAGTGATCCTGGAACACAACCGCCACGATCTGCTCGCGATGCGCGATGTCATGCTCAGAGTGAAGGAGTAACGGTCAGAGCCTCTCGTCGACCTTCGCCAAGATCTCGGCCTCTCGCGCGACAGCAGCGGCCTGAAGATCGGAACCCTGTTTCACATAATCGGCGGCCGCTGCCTCGTCGGAGAGTTGCGCGGCATTGATTCGGACATTGAGGTAGGCGCCCATCACCGCCGACCGGGCGCACAATGCGGCGACCCCAGCATCAGACACGGAGGCGGCCAGACCTTCGGCCGCCATGGCGGCGATCACGTCCATCGATCGGAGGCTGACCTCCATCACTTGGAGCGGCACCTCGATCGCTCGACGGGTGGCATCCTCGATGGCCGCAGCTCGGGCAGCCTGCTCTTCCGGCGTGCCCTTCGGGAGACCGAACGCAGCCATGAGTTCGTTGAAGGCGTCGGTGTCGTCGTCGATGAGGATCAGCAACTCGTCGTGGCAGGCCTTACCGCGCTCGGCCCAGTCGGAGAACTCCTCCCACCGTTCGTCCCAGCCTCGCTTGTGGGACGACAGGTTGGCGACCATCGTGCCGAGGGCGGCACCGAGCGCGCCGAGCGCAGCGGCGACCGACCCTCCACCCGGAGCCGGCGACTCGGATGCGGTCTCTTCGACGAACCCGCGCATGGACAGGTCGACCAGGCGATCGGATCGATCGTCGATCGCGTACTCGATGATCTTGCGGCGTGGCTCGAAGGGACTGAGTTCGTCGAGGCCGAGCGACCGGACCGCGATCTTGATCAGTTCGGAGTCCGCTACGCCCGTCGACCGATGCTGCTTGCGGAGGTAGTGGCGGCCGGCGTCGAGCATCGCCTGCAGAGGAATGAGGCCCACCAGCTCGGATCCGGTGACCCGCACGCCCCGTGCGTCGGCCTTGGCGACGACTTCGTCGAAGGCGACATGGACGGGTGTCACGTCGATGTCGGTCAGGTTCATGGAGATCTGGGCGATCCCGTACTCGTCGATGTACCAGCCGATCGCCTTGACGTTCTCCAACGAGCCGGGGATCCAGATCTCATCGCCGTTGGGATCGCGAGCGATGTTGCCGGTCAGCGGATCGCCGAGACGCTGCGGGCGGCCTCGTTCTCGTACGTCGAACGCGATGGCATTGGCCCGCCGCGTGGACGTGGTGTTGAGGTTCACGTTGTACGCCACGAGGAAGTTTCGGGCTCCTACGGCGGTGGCTCCCGATGTGGCGTTGAACTCGGCGGGTCCGAAGTCGGGCTGCCACGCCGGGTCGGCGAGCTTGGCTTCGAGGCCTTCGTATTCGCCGGCGCGGACGTCGGCGAGGTTGCGGCGGGCAGGGTCGAGGGCGGCGTGCTCGTAGCAGTAGATGGTGAGCCCGACCTCGTCGGCGAGCCGCTGTGCCAGGAGGTGGGCGTACTCGACCGTTTCATCCATGGTGATGCCCGACACCGGCACGAGTGGGCAAACATCGGTGGCTCCGAACCGGGGATGCTCGCCGGTGTGGGTACGCATGTCGATGAGCTCGGTCGCGGCGGTCACGGCCCGCACGGCAGCCTCGACGACTTCGTCGGGCGTCCCGACGAAGGTGACAACGGTTCGGTTGGTTGCTCGCCCCGGATCGACATCGAGCAACGCCACCCCATCGACGGTTTCGATCCGGCTGGTGATGGCGTCGATGACCGACCGATCCCGTCCCTCACTGAAGTTGGGAACACATTCGATGAGTCGCGCCACCGTCGTCCTTCCGTCGCCCGCAGCCTACGCGGCGCGAATCGGGGTCAGACGTGCGAAAGGACCAGGCGTTCGATCGCGGCCACCGTCGCGCCCACGCCGTTCTCGGTGGCGATGGTGGAGGCCAGGCGTCGGGCGCGATCGCGGTTGCTGGGCCTGTCGACGGACTCGATGGCGTCACCGAGCCTGGCCAGCTGTTTCCGGTCGACCTCCGTGCCGACGCCGTTCTGTTCGACCACTCGCGCCCAGAAGTGCTGGTCACCGAAGATGGGCGCCACGACGTGAGGAACGCCCGCCCGGAATACGGCACCGGTGGTGCCCGCCCCTCCGTGATGCACCGCCACCGCCACCTGCGGCAGCAGCCACGAATGCGGTACGTCTTGGATCACGAACAGTCGATCGTCCACCAGACCGGGTTCTAGCCCGCCCCATCCGGTGGCAAGCACACCGCGCCGCCCCGACGCCAGGAGCGCACCGACGACGGCCTCGGTGAGTTCCGGGACCCGGGCGTCGACCATGGAACCGAACCCGGCGTACACCGGGGGCGGGCCGTCGGCCAGGAAGGCGACGAGATCATCCTGGGGTGTCCAGTCCGAGCGGCGTTCGAGATAGCACCATCCGGTCACGGGGTACCGATCGGGCCAATCCGAGGCAGGCGGAAACACCGACGGGCTGTAGGCGTGGATGATCGGTTCGCCACTTCGTTCGATGACGCCGACCTGACCAAGCCGGCCGAGCGGCGGAAGCGCCAATGACTTGGTCCGCCACGGCTCGATGTGGCGGCGGGCAAGCATCCAGGCCACCTGCTGCTGCGCGACGTGACCCAACCGGTTGAGCCACGCGCCCATCGACCGCCCGGCCAGCATCGCGGGCGGGAGGTGGTCTCGGGTCGTTCCGAACGGCTGGAGCGCAAGCATCCCGGTGGGGACATTCATCGCCTGGCCGAGATGCCACGCAGAAAAGGCAAGTGGCGTGTAGACGAGCGCGTCCTGGCCCGCGCCGGCGGCTGTCGTCGTTGCGACGTACTCCGGCCAGATGTCGTCGAGAACCGAGGCGAACCCCCGCAACATCTTCAGCGGATTACGGCCCGAGGCCAGCAGCGTCTGCACCTTTGGCGACGTCATGAGCGCCTGTGGGTCTCCGGCGATCGGCGCAAACCGGAGGCCCCGATCCTCCACGAACTCCCGGAACGGATCATGCGTGGCAACGGTGACTTCGTGACCGGCTGCCCCCAGCCCGAGGGCGACCGCCACGACGGGCTCTACGTCGCCTCGCGACCCGACGGTGAGCAGTCCGATCCGCACGATCGGAGCAGTCTGGCATGCCGTGCTGCCAGGCTGGGTCTCACTCGCGCCTGGAGCGAACCGTGTCAACCCGCCTCGATCGATCCGAACCCAAGGCCGATCATGCCGCCCGCCGGCTCGAAAGCGACCTCGTTGCCTGGCTCACGACGGTCGCGTCCGACGGGACCCCGCAGACGTCGCCCATCTGGTTCTTGTGGGATGGCGAGCAGTTTCTTTTGTACTCGCTCGAATCGGCCCGGGTCCGCAACATCGAACGCAACAGCCGCGTGTCGCTGAACCTCGACGGCAACGGCAAGGGTGGCGACATCGTCGTGATCGAGGGAACCGCACGGATCGACCGATCACTACCGTCGGCGGCCGACCACGCCGACTACCTGGCCAAGTACGGACCCACGATGGAGACCTACCGGTGGGCCCCGGAGTGGTTTGTAGGGCGCTACTCCGTCCCGATCCGGATCACGCCGACCAAGTACCGCTACTGGTAACGACGCGTCAGGCGTCGGCGAGTGCTCGAGCGGCGATGGCCAGCGCCTCGTCCGCAGACATCGAGGCGCCGCGCTCCAACAGCTCGCCCGCCCGGTCCGGGCCGAGACCATCCACCACTGCTTGCTCATAGCGCTCGTGGAAACGGTCGACGATGCTGTCGGGCATCGGGACGATCTTGGCCGTGCCGAGCACCACGGCGGCGTCTTCAAACCGGCCCAGGTCGATGAGGACGGAGGTCGACGCGTCAAGGGTGCGAGCCTGCGCGACCTCTTGCAATGGCAACAAGGGGAGCACCTCGAGGACGGGAAGGAGCCGGTGTGCTGCTTGGACCGGCTTTCCGGTGGCAGCCTCGGCAATCGCCAGGTAACGGCTGGCGCCGGCCCAACAATTCATGTCGCCGGCGTCGTCGAGAAGTACGCGACCTTTCGACAACGGAGGTATCGCCTCGGCATGACGCGCCGACAGCGTGTGCAGGATGCCGAGGTAGTAGAGCGTGTGACCCTGCCAGTAGGGCGATCGGATCTTCTCGAAGATCCGCACCGCGCGTTCGAGATTCGACTGAATCCAAGCGTCCTCGACCTTCCCCAGTTGCATCGTCGAATCAGAGAGCGATGCCGCAAGCAGAGCCGGATCCCCGACCTCTTCGAAGGTTTCGAGGGCGGCGCGCAAGTGTCCGAGCGAGCGGTCGTCGTCCGGCGGCAGGTATCCGGCCAGCATGAGGTTGCGAAACCCGGCTTCCCATTTGCGGTCCCACCAATACGGTTCGGGATTGGCGTCCAACATGCGCCGACCCTCGAGGAGATGCTCCAGGTACTCGGGGTCGGTGGTGGCGTGGCGGATGGCGCATCCGAGGGCAAACTCCATCCGCCCGATCAGATGCTCGTCGCCGGTCGCTTCCGCTTCGGCGAGACCCCGTCGCGCGTGATCGACGGACGACGGCCTGGTGATCTCGGCGCCGAGCAGAGCGGTCGTGAACCAGGTCTTGACCCGCACGGTCGGATCGACGTCGGTTCCGGCATCGAGACCAGCCAGGGCCGTCTCGATGCCCTCGATCTGCATGCCTTCGTGCATCCAGAAACTGAACAGTTCGAACGCCATCCGGATGTGCCGTTCGAACTCACCGGCTTCCAGAAGGGTCACGAAGGCGGCGCGGATGTTGTCGTAGTCGGCGGTGAGCCGGTCTTGCGCAGCGACCTGATCCGGGCCCCGCAGCGCGGGGCTGACCTCCGCCACGAAATCTGAGAAATAGCCGGCGTGGGTGAGCCGCACGTCGCCCGCCTCTCCCGAATCGCTCAGGCGTTCCTGGGCGTACTGGCGGACCGGTTCGAGCATCCGGTAGCGGGTTTCGGTCCCACGCGATACGACGGTGGCGAGCGACTTGTCGACCATCGAATCGACGAAATCGAGCACCTCGAAATCCTCGACGTCGCCCCCGGCGCACACCCGCTCGGCCGCGGCGAGCGTGAATCCACCGGTGAACACGGAAGCGCGGCGGAAGACCGTCTGCTCATCGGGCTCGAGCAGGTCGTACGACCAGTCGATGGTGGCATGCAGGGTGCGTTGGCGCGGCAAGGCCGCTTTGGCCGAACCCGACAGGATCCGGAATGAATCTTCGAGCCGGTCGGCCAGCTCGCTCAACGACAGGCTGCGAAGCCGTGCCGCCGCGAGCTCGAGACCGAGCGGAATGCCGTCGATTCTGGTGACGATCCGCCGGATGGCGGCGTGATCGGACTCGCCGATCTCGAAGTCCGGGCGGGCTGCTCTCGCCCGATCCAAGAACAATCGCACGGACTCGGCGTCGAGCAACGAGTCGGCCGGCAAGCTCATGGACGGCACCCGGACGAGGTGTTCCCCGGGAACGCCAAGCGACTCCCGTGACGTGGCCAGCACGGTGACCTTCGGGCAGGCGGTCAGGATCTGCTTGATCGCCGATGCCGAACCGTCGAGCACGTGTTCGCAGTTGTCGATGACCAGCAGCACGTGGCGAGACCACAGATAGCGGGTCACCACGTCGTCGATGGACGCACCTTCCCCGGGGCGCAGTCCCCACGTGTCGCCGACGACCGTCATGATCAGCTGCGGGTTCGTGACCGGCGCCAGCTCGACGAGCCAGACACCGTCTGCGTAGTCCTCTGCCATGGCTCGGGCCGTCTCGACGGCCAGCCTGGTCTTGCCGGTGCCGCCCACGCCGGCGAGCACCGTGAGCCGATGGACCGACAGGTCGTGGCGCAACGAGTCGATCTCGAACTCACGACCCACGAAGGTCGTGAGGTAGTCGGGCAGGTTGTGGAGGGCCACGTCGGCGGTTCGGATCGGCCGCGTCACGACGGGCAGGTCCGGATGCCGGAGCTCGAAGACATGCTCGGGTTCGTCGAGGTCCTTCAGGCGATGGACCCCGAGGTCCGAGAAGCCTGCAGGACCTCCGGCGGTCTCGACGGTCGCCGACGACACGAGCACCTGGCCACCGTGACCGGCCGACATGAGCCGGGCGGCGCGGTTCAGCGTCGTGCCGAAGTAATCACCATCGCGTTCGTCGGCCGTACCGGTGTGGATACCCATCCGTACGGCGAGGGCGGGGCCCGGCCACTCGGCTGCCGCCATCTGCAGCTGGGCGTCGAGCGCCGCGGCCAAGGCGTGGTCGGGACGGTGGAACGCCACCGCGAAGGCATCACCTGCCGTAGAGAACACATGGCCGTCGTGGTCGGCGACCGCCGACCGCATGATCTGGTCGTGCCGTTCCAGGCTGGCGCGCATGCCGTCGGAGTCGGACTGCCACAACCGCGTCGACCCCTCGACGTCGGTGAACAGGAAGGTGACGAGCCCGGTCGGCACCGATGTGACCATGGCCCGAACCTACCCTCACCTGGCCAGCAGCGTCCGGATGGCCTGTAGCTGGCCGCGGTGTTCGGCCTCGTGTTGCGTGAGATGGTGGAGGATCCACTCCGGCGTGCTCGGGTTCTCGGCGAGCCCGTTCGATCGTCGCCAGGCATCCCGGTCGAACCGTCGGAGTTCCTCCACAAACCGCGCACGCACGAAGGCGAGTCGTTCGAGGTGATTCGAAAGCGGGAAGCCGGGTGCGGGTGAGAGCCGCCCGTCGTCTTCGCGTACGTCGAACGGGAACCAGTCGCCCAGCCAGTTCGGATAGTCGCCGCCCAGCAGGTCGGCGTACAGCCAGTCGGCTTCGATGGCGGCGATGTGATAGAGCGTCGCGCCGATCGTGTTCGGGAAGCCGGGTGCGACCGCATCGACGTCGTCGTCGGTGGTACCCGCCAGCGCCTCGAGCGTACGCTCCCGCCCGTCCTCTAGCGTCCACAGAGCCGTACCGATCGGCGTCGACAACTCGTGCGGCGGAGTGACCTCGTTCATCTGGCCGACCCTACGCCGACACCCTGCTGTTCGTTACGCTCGAAGCGAGGAGGGCGGATGACAACCGCTACCGAACTCATCGACAGCTTCTTTGCATCGCACTCGATCACCGATTCGGACGAGCGTCGCGCGCGGCTGACAAGGTCGCTCGATCCCGCCGCCGAGTTCCACAGCCTGCAGGTGACGCTCATCGGCATCGACGAAATCACCGAAGGGTTCGTGGGCGAAGCCCGCCTCGTGCGGACGTCGCCCGTGGAGATGCGCGGAAGCTGGCTCCGCTGGGAGTGGGCCTATCACGACCTCGACGGACAAACGCTCACGGCCGCAGACGGAACCGGCTACGCAGGAGTTGCGATCGGGCGAATGAGCGGGGACCGGCTCGCTCTCGTCGTCCCCTATCTGGGGAATCGCCCGCCGCTCGAGTGAACGAACAACGGCACGCTCCCGGCCACGCCGCCGCTCGAGTGAACGGCGGACGGCGACGGTCACCTCGACGTAGCCCGGTCGTCCGGCTCAATGCTGCCCGGGTCCGTGCTTGAATCGCACCATGGCCGTGACGATCTACCACAACCCGTACTGAGGGTCTTCGAAGAATGCCTTGGCGGTCGCCGAGGAAGCCGGAGTTGAGCCCGACGTCGTGCTCTACATGAAGGAGCCGCCCGACCGGGCGACATTGGAACACCTCGTGTCGATTCTCGAGGATCCTGTCGAGGACCTCGTCCGCAAGGACAGCAAGTTCAAGAAGCTGGAACTCGACCCGGATGACTACGTCGACAACCCTGCTGCGGTCATCGACCTGCTCGTGCGCCACAAGGCGCTCATGCAGCGTCCTGTGGTGGTGAAGGGCGACAAAGCGATCATCGGCCGCCCCAAGTCACGCATCGCGGACCTGCTGGCCTGAGTTTTCGTCACACCTGAGGGCGATGCTGAGCCCATGAGTGAGAAGAAGCAGAACAAGGAGTTCCTCGGGTTCATCGACCCGAATTGGACGGACGAAGAGATCGCCGAATGGATCGTCGAGGCCGTCGAGCGGTCGCGCGCCGAGGCGCAGGCAGCCCGGGAATCAGGGCGCGACGCGCCAGACGACGAGTCGGCAGGAGGTCAGCGAGACCCGTCCCAGCGCGAGCCCGAGACTCGCGCAGCACGGCCCGAAGACCCGCGCTGAACTCGATCAGCGGAGGGTTCGCAGATACGCGACGATGTCGAGGATGTCCTGGTCATCGAGCGACGGGTTGCCACCCTTCGGCGGCATGTCGACGCCGGCTTCGTTGTCGGGATGGGAGGCCGGGCGACCCTGCTTGATGAAGTCGACCAGCTCGGCGTCGGTCATCGATGTCACGAACTCGCTTCCGACCAGGTTCTTGCCCAAGCCGGGGAGGCCGGCCGCGTCAGGGCCATGACATGAGGCACAGCTACTGGCGAACAGGGTGTCGCCGGCGGCAGCCACGCCGCCCGCCGGTGCACCGGTCGTGTCACCGACCGTCGTCGCGGTGGCTCCGTTCCCTCCGCCTCCGCACGCCGCCACAAACAGTGCCGCGGCAGTTGCCAGGATCATGATGCGTCTCATCGGAATCCTTTCTCTTTCACTCATCGACATCGTCTTCCATCGCGTGGTCGGCATGGTGATGTCCGACCCGTCCATCGACGACCGGTAGATCACGCACGACATCCCACGTGACGACAGCGCCTCCGAGGAGATCCGCCGTCGCTACCGCACGCCCCTCGTCACCGAACGCCAGCAGACCGTGACCCATCGGCGAGGTCACCCCGGTGGTCGGCACATAGAAGGCTTCGGACGCAGCCACCCACGCCTCCGTCTCGAAATCGGCAACCCAGATACGGGCGTCGTCGAGTTCGCCGGCGGCGCGGCCGTGGAGAATCAAATCGCCGAGATCGTCGAACAGTCGCTCGGTGCCGTCCCCGAGCCGGTACACCGCTGCGAACCGCATCTCATCTATGGCCATGCCGCACTCCATACAGATGTCTCGACCGAGCTCGATCTCCGGAACGGCTGTCGCCGAGGCGCCGGCGCATCCGCCGAGCAGCAGGGCGAGTGCGAGAGCCGCGACGAGCTTGGTCACACGTCGCTCCTCTCGCCGAACCGCCACCACGCAACCGCCAGCGGGACGACCACCCATGCCCCGAGCGAGGCCGCCAGTGCCGGGGTGAGAGCGGCGCCGAGCGAATCGATCGCAAACGTCCCGGC
This sequence comes from Acidimicrobiia bacterium, assembly GCA_041628225.1. Taxonomy (GTDB): domain Bacteria; phylum Actinomycetota; class Acidimicrobiia; order Spongiisociales; family JAENVV01; genus JBFKPQ01. Next base: position 9,467 of record JBFKPQ010000020.1, read on the forward strand.
TGGTCCCAGCATGTCGAGCGAGCCCGAGAACGCGGTAAGGGATGCGAGGCGGAAGGCCTCGACCGGATTGACGACGGCGGCGGCGAAGAGCAAGCCGACCGGCAGCCGCGTCGCCACCCAGGTCGCCATGACGCCCAAGTCACCGAGGAACACGAACACCAGCCACGAGAAGACGGCCATACCGAGCGCCGACCCGCTCGTATGGGCGAACGTGCTGATGGCCATGCCGACACTGAGCATGGCCATGGCGAGAAGCCACGCCAGGAGCGCGATCCATAACAGGACGGCCGCCTGGGAAGCGACACCGCGCGGAGCGGTGAGCAATCCGGCGATCCCGAAGCCGCCGGCGATGCTGACGCCCAACCCGGCCGCCAACCCGAGGAAGGTGCCGGCGAATACTTCGGTGCGGTTGACCGGGTGCGAGAGCAGAAACTGCAACGCACCACTCTCGCGAGGCGCCGCGATCGCCAGTGCTCCGAGCGTGAGACCCATCAGCGGCACGATCACCTGGACGAGCGTCACCAGGGACGCCGACGTTCTGCCGAATGCGGCCGACCGGGCGGTGTCGATGTTGGGAAGCGCCACCACGACCAAGAGGACCGCCAAACCGACGAAGGCGGCCGTCCACATCCAGAACCAGCGGCCGCGCAGGGTGGCGCGCAGCTGCTGACGGGCGACCGTCGTGATCGACAGCAGCTGCGGTCGCTCTTCGGGCAGTCGAACCTCGATCATCGCCACACCTCGATGTCTTCGATGGTCAGGCCCGCCGCAAGGAGGACGGCCATCGCATCGCCCTTCGACTGAGCGGGAACCTCGACGAGCACGCCATGCGAATTGAGATGGGCATCGAACCCATGGGCTGTGAGCACCCGGACGGCTTCATCGGCCGAGCCCGGCGCGGTAATCACATGCAGCCACGCGCGCAGACCGAGCCGCTCAGCCAGCTCGAGGGGTGAGCACTCCGCGATCATCGCTCCGTCCTCGAGGGCAACGACGCGGTCCACCAACATGCCGACCTCTTCCAGGTGATGGGACGTCACGATCAGCGTGCGGCCGTCGTGCCGCAGCTCCTCGATCAACCGCACCGCCTTGTCCCGAGACGCCGCATCGAGGCTCGACGTCGGCTCGTCGAGCAGCAAGATGGGAGGATCGGGAAGCAGCGCGGCCGCGATTCCCAATCGCTGTTTGAGCCCTCCCGAAAGCTCCCGGACCTTCTTGTGGGCGTGATCCTCGAGATCGATGATCTCGAGTACTTCGTCGACCCGCTCGCGAGGCAGCCGGCGCAGCTCGGCCGAATAGTCGAGAACGTCGATCACCGCCATGTCGGCGTAGAAGGACAGTTCCTGTGGCACGTATCCGATCAGCGAACGAACCGCCTTGCCCCGTCGGCGCGCATCCAATCCGTTGACCTCGACGGTGCCGTCGTAGGCGACGAGGCCCAAAATGCAGCGCACCACGGTGGTCTTCCCGGCGCCGTTCGGACCCCATAGCGCCACCGACTCGCCCTGGGCGATGTCCAAAGACAGGTCCCGAAGGACGGTTCGTGACCGGTATCGCTTGGTGAGGTTCTCTATGCGAATCATGCGACACCGTGCCTTCTTCGGCGGCCACCGGGCGCAGCCAGAAGAGCCGCCACCAGGACGAGGCCGGTTCCAACGGCCAGACCGGGAACGGCGGATCCGTCGGCCGAGCCGGGCACAGCCGGGGCCACGAGGCGAGGAGCCATGAGCGGCGCCGTGTCCTCGAGCTTGGGTCGCGGTCGGAACACCGGGAACATCTCAGCGGCCAGTCCGATGGCCCGGGCAGCCGGTGTCTCGTCGAAGAACCGCAGCTCGGGATGGTCGTCCGTGAGTTCCGAGAACAGATCCGCCGAACGGTAGGTGAGGTCGCCCACGCCGTCGCCGTCGGCGTCGTATCCTGCGAAGTCGCTCCAGTAGTTGCCCGACGTGCCTTCCGTCCACGTGTTGCCCGCGAACGCACCGGACCCTTGCACGCCCACCTGCTCGCCGTTGTCGATGAACGCATTGAGAGTGAGCGTGTTGTTGGCGACGGATGGCAAGAACATCACGCCGGTCCGGTTGTAGGCAAACACATTGGCGTCGAAGCGTTGTGTCACGCCCGCCGCCGAAGGAGAGTTGTCCAGATACAAACCGACCCGGTTGCCGATGAAGTGGTTGCCCGTAGCCGTCACGCCGTCCATGTCCTTCAGGCCGACGCCGTACCCGCTGGGCCCGAAGTTGCCTTCGAAGAGGTTGTCGCGCACGACGACGTCCCGGCTGTACATGAGGAACGCTCCCACCGAGTTGTTCGATACCCGGTTCCGTTCGATGAGCGCGCCGTCCGAATACATGAAGTGGAGTCCGTAGCGGCCACCCTCGATCACGTTGTCCCGCACCACGACATCGTCTGCGAACCACATGACCGTGTCGCGGCCGCCCTCGATGGTGTTGTGCTCGATGACGCTGCGGGGGCTCTCCCAGAGCCGTATCCCGTCGCCGCGCCGTCCGAGGTCGAGCGCTTTGGCGCCGATCACATTGCCCGTGATGAGCGACTCCTCGGCGTTCCGGATGAACACGCCGAACAGGACATCCTCGAAGACGTTGTCGCGCACGACGAGCCGTGGGGCCATGTCGGCGGAGACACCGGCGTTCTCTCGGTCGAGCGAGGCGCCGGTGTTGCGAATGGTGAAACCTTCGATGGCCACGTCGGCGCTGCTGACGTAGAAGACATCGCCGGAGCCTCCCCCGTCCACGACGACGACCGACCCACCCCGAAGCGTGAGGGGCTTGTCGATGACGATCGGGCCCGAGTACGTGCCGGCCGGCACCTCGATGACCGAACCGGCGGCGACCTCGTCGATCATCGACTGGAGGGACGGGGCCGCGTCCTGCGCGAGCACGGGGCCGGCGATCGCCGCGAAGGCCACACACACCACGACGCCAGCCTTCCTCACTCCCGTCACGCCTGCTCCTCTTCCCGGCGTTCGATGAGGGGCTTGTAGGCCTGGCGGTGGTAATAGAGACCGGCCGCCACCAACCCCGACGCGATCATCGCCAGGATCAATCCCGGCCCAGGGAGCGCCAGGGTGTCGAACTGGGCGATCTCGGCGGGACCGAAGATCGGCGGTGTGAACTCCCCCACCGCAGCCGCCAGGGGCGCCCGCGGGTCGAGATCGTGCCCGTACCGCCACAACCAGTACTGCAAGTCCGCCAAGAACACGAGCGGGAACACCAGCGCCGGCAGCACGAACACCACCACCCAGCGACTGTGGATGAAGAGGGCGCCCAACAGGAGACCACCCATCACCAGAACGGCCGTCACCGCGATGCTCCTTTCGAACACCGCTCCGTTCTCGAACGAGTCGAGCCCGACGTAGTGATTCAATCCCTCCAGTTCCACGACATCGCCTGCGAGCCGGTTGATGAAGGCCTGGATCTCCAGCCCTCCCGGAAACTGGGGCGCTTCGAGCTTGAGAACCCAATACGGCAGCAACAACGAGACCACGAGCAGCATGGCGGCCGCTCCGAACAGCCGGGCCGGTATCCGATACCGGACGGCGTGCGCCTCTCGTTCTGCCTCGGGAACCCGAGGCCCCAGAATCCGGTCGAGGACTGAGGGTTCGATGACCGACCTCCTTCTCTACGGTTCGACCAGCATGTAGCCGGCCATCTCCAAGTGGAGTGCCGAACAGAACTCGGTGCAGTAGAACGGGAACGTTCCGGAGTCCTGTGCGACGAATCGCATGGTCGCCGTCTCACCCGGCTCCAAACTCAGGTTGATGTTGTAGCCCGGCAGCGCGAACCCGTGGGTGGCGTCCATGGACGTATCCAGGTTGGTGATGTGCCACACGACGTTGTCGCCAGCCTGCAGATCGATGCGATCGGGTGTGAAGTGGCTCCGGATGGCCGTCATCCAGATCTCGACGTTGTTGCCGTCCCGTTCGACCCGCTCGTTACCGAGCTGCGGCGCGTTCGGATCGACCGACATCGTCTCCGGGTTCCAACCCACCTCGGGGTAGGCCGTCCACGGGTCGAGTTTGTCGGCCTTGATGATCTGGGCGTAGTGCGGCTCACCCATGCCGAGCGGCATGTCGTAGAGCAGCTCCATACCGCCGGTGTCGGGAAGCGCCGAAGGCTCACGACTGATGTCCACCAGCTGCAGGTTCTGGGGCAGCAGCGGTCCCGGCGGCAAGAACCGGTCGAGCGACCACTTGTTGAGCGCCACGAGATACGTCCCGTCCGGACTCACCGTGTCACCTTCGGCAGCCGTCAAGTGACCGATGTTGTAGTGGACCGGCAAGGTGCCTTCGAGCTTCCAGCCGTCGTCGTGATACGGAGGGCCGAGGCTCCACCGGGCAACGGTGCTGTCGAGGAAGATGCTCGTGTAGGCGTAGCCGTCGGCGTCGAACTCGGTGTGGAGCGGACCCAAACCCACCTCCACCTGCGCTTCGAGCACAGCATCGAAGTCGAGCACCGGCACGCCGTACGGGTCCAGGACCCAGTTCTCGTCGGCGATGGCCTGCTGGATCTTCTCGAACGAGAACACCGACACGTGCGGGTCCAACTTGCCGGACACGACGATGTACTCGCCGCCCGGTGTCACATCGGCTCCATGCGGGCTCTTTGGTTCGGGCACGAAGTAGAGGATGCCCTCGTCGATGAGCGTCTCGAGGCTCACGACCGGGAACCCGTTTACATCGAAGGTGTTGCCCGCCTGGTATTGCTCGACGGCTTTGTCGAGGTTGAACACATGCAGGTAGTCGTTCTCACGCGCCGACACGCCGGCTTCGTAGGGCACGCCTTCTTCGCCCGTCTCTCCCGTTGCCCGCTCGGTGTTGAACGAGCCGCAGAAGAACCAGCCGTCCGATACGAGCTTGCCGGCGTCACAGAGGTCCTGCCAGTACGGAGGGAGTTCGAGGGCAAACGACTGGTCCTCGAGAATGCGGCCACTGGCCCGGTCGAACTTCCACAAGGTCACCATGCCGCGGTAGTCGTTGTCGTAGTTCTCGAGCGGCGAATACTCCCAGCCGTTCGGCGTGGCGTACTGCCCACCCTCGATGACCCATTCGGTGTCGGGTGTGACCTTGGTACCTCCGTGATCGTTGATGGCGATTGGGTTCTTCACGATCTGCTTCGTCTCGAAGTCCCGAAGGTCCACGACCGCGATGCGGGCGTTGGCCTTGTCATTGATGAACACGAACTGGCCGTCGTACTCGCCGCCCGTCTCCGACAGCGCAGGATGATGGGTATCCGCCCAGTGGACTTCACGATCGCCGACGTTGCCGGCTGCCAGGACGGATTCCGTACCTTCGTTGCCGAAGCCCCAGCCCTGCCACGGTTCGGGTGTGAACACGGCGATGCTCTTCAGGATCCGCATCGACGGTACGCCGATCGCGAACATCTGTCCCGACTGTCCGCCCGACGCAAACATGACGTAGGGATCGTGTTCACCCGACGGCAGGTAGACCTTGAGCGCGGCGTTGGCTTGCTCGTCGGTGAGCGGCTGTAGGCCGGCCGCCTCACGAGCGGCGTTGATGTCGCCGAGCGACGTTCCCCCGTCGCCGTCGTCGGTGGTGCATGCCGCAATGACCAGCCCGGCCACCGCGGCCCATACGGTCAGCGTGAGGAACGCCCTCTTCCGCCACCACGGGATCCGCGATCTCATGACCATGCCTCATCTCCTTTGCTACGACCCGAGCTCAACGCCGCTTCAAGCGTCGTCGCCTCGAGTTCTGACATCAGGGCTGCCCGGGCACGAACCCACGAATCGTGCATGGCGCACTGCTCGTCGACCGGGCACGGGGCGTTACTCAATACACAGCGCCCGACATCGGTCGGGCCTTCGATGGCGTGAATCACGTCGAGAACCGAAACGTCTGCCAGCCGCGCCAGCAGGCGGTATCCGCCTCCCGGGCCGGGAGTCGAGCCGACCCATCCAGCTCTCGTCAGCGGCTTCATGATCTGGGGGAGGAAGTGGGTCGAGGTACCGATGGCCTGGGCGAGGGTTCGCCCGTCGGCCGGACCCAGCTGGTCGAGGTGGTGCATGGCGCGCAGCGCCAGATCGTTCTTCTTCGACAGCTCCAGTCGCATCTCGATCCCTGAGATCCTTACTCGCCAACTAAGCGATAGCCTCGCCGTTCGCCCAGAGGGGAAATAGAGCCGAAAGACCCATCCCTCGGCCGCAACAGGTTCGGGGCTTCGGACCACCAAATCCCCAGCCGGAAGGCTTGGTGGCGCGTCACCGACCACCCGCAGCGAACACCGCGACCCCGAGTCCGCGAAAACTTGGCGGTTGACACACCGGACCGTCGTATGCCATGCTGGGAGCGCTCCCGGGAGCGCTCCCAGCGCACGGGGTGACGGAGAGGCTGCATTGAAGCGTTTGACGCTGGAGGAGATCGGGCGATTGGCGGGCGTGTCGCGCTCGACCGTATCGCGGGTGATCAACGAACAGCCGGACGTCAGCCCCGAAGTCAAGAAGCGGGTCCTCGACGTCATCGACGAGACCGGCTACCAGCCCAACCGCGCTGCCCGGTCGCTCGTCTCGAGCCGCACCGACCTCCTCGGCCTCGTCATCCCGAGTTCGGTCCACAACCTGTTCGCCGACCCCTACTTCGGCCGTCTCATTCGCGGTATCACGAGCGCTGCGAACGCCGCTCACCAGACCCTGTCGCTCTTTCTCTTCGAGGATGAGCGTGAGGAGCTCGAGCTCTACGGCCGGGCCGTCGCCAGCGGACTGGTCGACGGGATGATCATCACCGCCACCCGAATGGGTGATCCCCTCGCCCAGCGCCTTCGTGACGGGCGCCTGCCGTTCGTGATGGTGGGCCGACCAGATGCCGACGACATCCCCCACGTCGACGTCGACAATCAAGCCGGAGCGAGACTCGCAACGGAGCACCTCATCGGACACGGTTACGAGCGGATCGGCACCATCGCGGCGCCCTCCAACACCACCACCGGCGTCGATCGACGCACCGGATTCCTCGACGCCATGCGTGCTGCCGGAAGAGCTGTGAAGTCGCCGCTCATCGCCGAAGGAGACTTCACCGTCGAGAGCGGACGCTTCGCCATGGACCGCCTACTGAGCCAGCAACCCGATGCGGTGTTCTGCGCATCCGACACCATGGCTGCCGGTGCCATGCAGGCCCTCGAGGCCGCAGGAGTGCGTGTCCCCGATGACATCGCCATCATCGGATTCGACGGCATCCTCGACCCCTCCGCCACCGACCCATCGCTCACCACGATCAGCCAGCCCGTTCGCGCAACCGGCGAGCGCGCCGTGAACCGACTTCTCGAGTTGCTCGACGACGGCACTTCATCGCCCGTGCGGACCGTGCTGCCCACCGAGCTGATCACTCGCCGCTCCTGCGGTTGCGAGGAGGCTGCCGCCTGAACCGAACCTTTGAAGATCTCATCCCCCACGGCGCTCTCGTGAGCGCTCCAAGTCAGAAACCCCCCAAGCAAGGAAGGAACCCAATGACCGGAATCAAGAGCAGGTGGGTGCTGCTCGTAACCGTGTTCGCGCTGCTGCTGGCGGCGTGCGGTACCGACGCCACCCCCGAAACAACGGAAGCGGGCGAACCGACTGCCACGACGGCAGCATCGCCTGACACCACACAAGCAACTCCCGACACCACCGAAGCCATGGACGACGGCGAGCGGGTCCAGGTCCGCTGGTTCGTAGGTCTTGGCGCCGGTTCGGACGCCGCTGTCATCCCGGCGCAGGAAGCGTTCGTCGACGCCTACAACCAGTCCCAGGACCAGATCGAGCTCGTGCTCGAGGTCGTGGACAACGACCAGGCCTTCGGCGTTCTCAACACGCAACTCGCCGCAGGTGACGCCCCCGACATCGTCGGGCCGGTCGGCATTCGTGGCCGCGACGACTTCCCGGGCGCCTGGCTCGACCTGCAGCCGCTCGTCGACGCGTCGGGCTTCGACCTGACCGTCTACGACCCCGAACTCGTGGCGTTCTACGAGGTCGAAGGTGAAGGTCTGCTGGGTCTGCCGTTCGGCGTCTTCCCGCAGTTCATGTACTACAACATCGACCTCTTCGACGAGGCCGGACTGAACTACCCGCCGACCGCGTACGGCGAGCCGTACGTCATGCCCGACGGAACCGAGGTCGAGTGGAACATCGACACCGTCCGCGAACTGGCGGCACTGCTGACCGTTGACAGCAACGGCAACGACGCCACCAGCCCGGACTTCAACCGTGACGACATCGTCCAGTTCGGCTTCGGCAACCAGTGGACCGACATGCGCGGTCTGGCCACGCTCTTTGGACCTGGTGCGCTGGTCGACGACGCCGGCAACGCTCAGGTCCCCGACCACTGGCGTGATGCCATGGCGTGGTATCAGGACCTCGCCTGGGAGGACGGCAGCTACCCATTCGCCGACTACGGCGGCGCCGAGTTCCTGGGCGCTGGAAACTGGTTCAACTCCGGCAACATGGCCATGGACCTCGTCCACCTCTGGTACGCATCGTGCTGCGTCGGCGATATCCAGTCTCCGTGGAACGTCGCTCCGGTCCCGGCCGCCAACGGCCAGACGACCGCGAAGCTCCACGCCGACACCTTCGCCATCCCGAAGGCCAGCGAGAACCACGAGGCCGCGTTCCAGGTCCTCCAGTACATGCTGGGTGAAGGCGCCAACGAGCTGCTGCAGATCTACGGCGGCATGCCCGGTCGCGCCGACCTCCAGGACGCCTTCCTCGCCGAACTCGATGCCGGACAGTTCGCCGGCATGGGCATCAACTGGGATGTCGTCAAGGAGAGCCTCGCGTACAACGACAATCCGAACCACGAGTCCGGTCTGCCGAACGGCCTCGAGGCGCAGGACTGCTACAACCGCGTGAGCAACAAGCTGTTCGTCGACCCGAACTACGACGTCAACGCTGCTCTCGACCAACTCGTCGTCGATCTGCAAGCGATCTACGACGGCACCGGGGCCTGCACCCTGGAGCAATAGTCGACCGAAGGGGAGGAGCCGGCGAGCCGGCTCCTCCCCTCGACACTCGCAGGAGAGAAGCGCATGACAGACACGGCAGTCTCCAAACGATCACAGAACCGGGCACAGCGGAAACAAGACCGCCAACTCGGGTACGGCCCGCTGGAGCGCAAACGGGCCAGATACGGCTGGTGGTTCATCTCGCCGTGGATCATCGGATTCTTCCTTTTCTACCTGCTGCCCATGGCCGCCTCGGCGTTCTTCTCGACGCTCGACTTCCAGCTCGCCACGCCGGACGAGGCGACCTTCATCGGCGGGGGCAACTGGCGGCGCGCCTTGTTCAACGACCCCAGCGTGTGGCGTGCCTGGGTCGTCACCCTCCGATTCGCCCTGATCAACCTGCCGCTCGGTCTCATCGTGGCATTCGGCCTCGCCCTGCTCCTCAACTCCGACTACCTCAGAGGACGCAACCTCTTCCGCACCCTCTTCTATGCACCGTCGATCGTCCCGTTCATCGCCGCCACCCTGATCTTCGACCAGGTACTCAACTCGCAGACGGGGTGGGTGAACCGCTTCCTCGACTGGATGGGCGTCAACGCCATCGGCGTCGATGGGATCCGGTGGTTCGACGACCCGACCCTCATCCCTCTCACGTTCACCCTTCTCGGCATCTGGGGGGTCGGCAACGCCATCCTCATCAATCTCGCCGGCCTGCAGGGTGTGCCGACCAGCCTCTACGAGTCGGCCGCCATCGACGGTGCCGGATGGTGGCGGCGGATGTTGACGATCACCGTCCCGATGGTCTCGCCCGTCATCTTCTACAACCTCGTGCTCGGGTTGGTGGGCCTCCTCCAGTACTTCCTTCAGCCCTTCGTCCTCAACGGCACCACCGGATACCCGGAGGGCGCCACGAACTTCTACATGATCTACTTCTACAAACAGGCGTTCCAGTTCGCCGAGATGGGTTACGGAGCGACCCTCGCCTGGATTCTGTTCATCGTGGCCCTGGTCTTGACCATCATCACCTTCGGCACAGCCCGGTACTGGGTCTACTACTCGGTGGATGAAGTATGAGCACCCGTACGAAGCCCGCTGCGACTGCGTTCGACGAGGCTGCCGCCCGGATCAAGCGGCGGCGACTCCTCACGACATGGGCGGTGACGATCGTGGCCATGGTGCTGCTCACGGTCTGGTTGATGCCACTCGGCTACGCAGGCGTCACGTCCCTCAAGACGAGAGATCAGGCGACCGAACCGCCGATCCTTCCCACCGCTACCGCCAAGTACGAGTACGAAGGGCGGGAGTACGACGTGTACCAGGTGCCCATCGACGACGGCGTCCGAGAACTCGCACTCGTCGACAAGGGCCGCGAGTCGAGTGGGTTCATCGACCCCGCCGACCCAGAGGCCGGCATCATCGAATGGGAGGGACGCTGGCGCACCCTCGAACCCGTTCGCTCCCTGAACTTCGCCTGGGGGAACTACCCAGAGGCATGGGAGACGATCGACTTCCCCAGTCTCCTGTTCTGGACGGTGTTCTATGCCACGGTGACGTTGATCGGCGCCGTGATCTCATCGGCGTTCGTCGCCTACGGATTCGCTCGCTACAAGTTCCGAGGCAAGGGCGTGCTCTTCATGGTGTTGATGGCGACGATCATCCTCCCGCCTGCCGTCACGCAGGTCCCGGCCTACGCCTTCTTCACGTGGATCGGATGGACGGGCACGTGGCTGCCACTCGTCGTGCCGCAGTTCTTCGCCAACGCCTACAACGTATTCCTCCTCAGGCAATACTTCCTGACGATCCCCGGTGAGATGGAACAGGCTGCGGCTGTCGACGGCGCCGGGCCGCTGCGTACGATGCTCTCGGTCATCCTGCCGCAGGCCGTACCTGCGCTGACCGCCGTGTCGTTGTTCCACTTCTTCTTCGCCTGGAACGACTTCTTTGGCCCGCTCATCTACCTGGTGTCCGCCCGCGACCTGCAGCCGATCTCGGTCGGCCTGACGCTGTTCAACGGTGTGTACAACACCGAGCCACAGCTGATCATGGCGGCCTCGTTCATCACCTTGGTCATCCCGCTCGTCATCTTCTTCTTCGCTCAGCGGGTGTTCATCCAGGGCATCGTCATCACCGGCGTCGACAAGTGAGACGTGCCGCCGTGGTCCTCGCCGTCGCGGCCGCGACGGTTGCCTGCAACGGTGACGCCACGGACGTCACCGCGCCGGCCACGACGGCCACGCCAGCCACGACGACCACGTCCCCTGCGACCGTCGAAGCCCCCGAGTCCTTCCACCCGGAGACGGGCTGGGAACTCGTGTGGTCCGACGAGTTCGAAGGCACCGGCCTCGATCTCGGCAAGTGGGACTATGAAGAGAACTGCTGGGGCGGTGGCAACAACGAGCTGCAGTGCTACACGGCGCGCCCCGACAACGTGTTCGTCGAAGATGGCTTCCTGCACATCGTGGCGCGCGAGGAATCGTTCACCGGCATCGACGGCCACGAGGACTGGGAGGACGTCACACACGGACAGACGACCCTGCCCTACACGTCCGGCCGTATCCGCACCAAAGGCCAGGGCGACTGGACGTACGGACGCATCGAGGTGCGCGCCAAATTCCCCGAAGGCCAGGGCCTGTGGCCGGCAATCTGGATGCTGCCCACCGACTCACCGTATGGCGGCTGGGCAGCGGGCGGCGAGGTCGACATCGTCGAGGCCGTCAACCTGAAGACCATCAACGCCGACCAGAACCGCTGGATCCACGGCACCCTCCACTACGGCGCCGAATGGCCCGGCAACGTGTTCTCCGGCCAGTCGTGGCCACTGCACCGCGACGAACACCCCAGCGACGTCTTCCACGTCTACGCCATCGAGTGGGAAGCCGGGGAGTTCCGCTGGTTCGTCGACGACCTCCATTACGCCACCCAGACCTCCGACGGGTGGTACACCGAGTTCCGCGGCTTCGACGGCACCCCGGTCATCGGCCTCGACGACGCCCCATTCGACCAACCGTTCCACCTCCTCATGAACGTGGCGGTCGGCGGCAACTGGCCCGGACCTCCCGACGAGAAGACCACGTTTCCCCAACAGATGCTCGTCGACTACGTACGGGTGTACGAATGCGGAGTATCCCCCGACGACGGGATCGGTTGCGGCACCTCGTCACCTGACGCCATCCACGTCGAGGGCGTAATGCCCAGCACGTCGCTCTTCGACGGCGCCTTCACGGGAACGTTCGACCCATCGGGACTCGGCGACACGATGACGATCTTCGATGACGAGCGTACGTACCCCTGGGACCTCGACGCCTATGCCGCCAGCGGGGGCGTGACCTTCGAACTCGTGGACACCGAAGACCGCGGCGCCGTCATCCAGGCGACGTTCGAGACGAACGAAGCCGTCGTCTACTTCCAGGCCCCGCAGACGTATGACCTGGCCGACTGGGCCGACGGAAACGTGGAGTTCGAGCTCCGGGTCCTCGATCTCGGCGGCGCCTCGTCGGGCTTCATGATGAAAGTCGACTGTGAATTCCCATGCGGCACGGGCGACTACCGCATCGCCGATCCCGTCGTCGGTGAGTGGACCTCGTACTCGATCCCCGTCGCCGACCTCGTGGCCCACACAGGGTCAACCCTCGACCTCACCAGAGTCAACACACCGCTCGTCGTGTTCCCCGCCTGGGGGAGCCAGCGGGGCGCGGTGATGCAGATCGACAACGTCCGGTGGACGCGCTGACCACAAGGAGAACGACATGACCATCCGAACCAACTTGCGGACCCGGCTACTGGCGGTGCTGGCCGCGCTGGCGCTGCTGCTGCCGCTGGTTCTCGCGGCGCCCGTCGTGCCGGCATTTGCTGCAGGGGCCACGTTGGCAGACTTCGAGGGAGGCACCCCCGGCGGATGGTTCGACTACGCCGGTGGTGGCGCAGCAGTGACTACCGGTGTGATCACCGTCGCCGATACCGATCCGTTGGCACGACCGGGCCAGATCGGCGACAACGCGTTCCTCGAGGCCATATTCGATGTGTCCGCCGGATGGGGCGGGTTCGGTGACGACTTCGATCTGACCACAGGGGTCCAAGACTGGACCGGCGCCATCGGCGTCAGCTTCTGGATGTACGGCACCGGCTCTGGCAATACCTACCAGTTCGAGATCTTCGACAACGGACCGGACGCGGACAACGCCGAACGCTTCGACACGCTCTTCACCGACGACTTCTCCGGGTGGCAACAGATCGTCATCCCGTTCGCCGACTTCACGCGTGCCACCGACTTCCAGCCGGGTGGCGCCCCCAACGACGGTCTGACCCTCACGCAGACGTGGGGTTGGGCGATCCCACTCGATGGCAACGCCGGCGCGCTGACGATCGATGACGTTCGCCTCGAGGCCGCCGTGGTCGACGACTTCGAAGCCGGACTGCCGTCGGGTACCGACGGCGACGGGAACGCCATCGGATGGGTCACGTTCAGCGACGGCGCCTCGGGCGTCTCGATCGCCACGACCGCTTCACCGCCGGCTGCCGTTCCCGGCGCCGGCCCGTCGAACAACGTCCTTGCGGTCGACACGAACGTCGTCGGCGGCGGATTTGCCGGATTCGTGCACGCTTTCGAGAACCCTGTCGTCGACACGTGGGTCACCCAGGACTGGAGCAGCTTCACCGGCTTCAGCTTCTGGCTCTACGGCAACAACACCGGATCCACCCTGTTCGTCGACATCCTCGACAACCGGGCGCCCGGGACCACCGGCGACACCGCCGAACGGTGGTCGACGGACATCATCGACGACTTCAACGGCTGGCAGCTCATCCAGATCCCCTTCGCCAGTCTCAGCCGCAAAGAGATCGGCAACGGCGCTCCCAACGATGGCCTGGGTCTCACCGAAGTCCACGGCTGGGCCTTCGGCGTGTTCAGCAGCGGACAGCAGTTCGTCAACTACCTCGACGATGTCACCCTGTACGGCATCGCCGAGGTTCCCGAGTTGGCCGTGAGCTTCTCCGTCAACGCGTTCGAGATCGACGAAGGCGCCACCGGCGACATCACCGTCCAACTCAACCGCCCCATGAACGCCGACGACCCGGCTCAGGTGTCCGTCGACTATTCCGTCGAGACCGTGATCGCCGAGGCGGGCCGCGACTATGTGCAGCCCGCGCCGGGCACCCTGACGTTCACGAATGGCGGACCATCGCAGATGTCCTTCCCTCTGGAAACTCTCGACGACGACAAGTACGAGGGCACCGAGCGTGTCATCCTGCGCCTCTCCAACCCCGTCGACGTGGCGCCCGGATTCATCATGCAAGCGGCGGCCGACATCGTCGACAACGACCCATACGACCCACTGCTGATCGATGACTTCGAGCAGGGCATCTACCTGTGGGACTCGTCGCCGTCGGTCGGACTCGCCAACCCCGAGATCGCTTCTGACGGCCCGGCAGCGCTCCCCGGGCAAGGCGCCTACGAGCAGGTTTTATCGGCCACGGTGTTGACCCCGGAGCACCTGGAGATCCAGGGACGGATCTGCAACAAGGGCAAGGGCGTGATCCCCGTCGTCTTGCGCTCGACGGCCGACTTCGACGCCACCACCGTGGACCACCGCACCGTGCGACTCGGCGACGCCGCCGAGATGCACGTGGACCGCGACGGAGTGGCCAAACGCCATCAAGAGGGCACCGACCTCGCCTTCCACTTCCGCTTTGCGGACACGGGTCTGGTGTGCGACCCCGAGGTCGTGCCGTTCACGGGCCTGACCTTCGACGGTGAGCCCGTCACCGGCAGTCTGTGGCGGAACTTCGCGGCCGGCCGGGACTGGAGCGCCTCCGACGGGTTGACCTTCTGGTTCTACGGATCCGGGTCCGGCGACGAAGTCACGGTCTCTCTGAAAGACAACCGAGCCGCCGATCCCGGTCCGAGCGGATGGGAGCTGGTGTGGTCGGACGAGTTCAACGACCCGGCCGGCACGCCGCCGAACCCTGCCCACTGGCAGCATGAGATCGGCGACGGCACGGTCAACGGCATCCCCGGTTGGGGCAACGCCGAGTTGCAGTACTACACCGAGAGCCCGGCCAACGCGTCGACCGACGGCGACGGCAATCTCGTCATCACCGCCCGAGAGGCCGGCGGCGAACTCTGCTACTACGGACCGTGCGAGTACACGTCGGCGCGACTGATCTCAGCGGAACGCGCCGAATTCGCCTATGGGCGCATCGAATCGCGCATCCAGGTCCCGCCGGGTGAAGCCGGCCTGTGGCCGGCCTTCTGGAGCCTCGGCACCGACATCGGCCTCGTCGGATGGCCGCAGACGGGCGAGATCGACATCATGGAATACGTCAGTCGCATTCCCACCGAGATCTTCGGGACCGTGCACGGTCCCGGCTACTCGGGCGGAGCGTCCTACGGCAACACGTACGACTTCGGCGGTCCGGTCTCGGACGGGTATCACACCTACGCCATCGAGTGGCAGCCGAACCG
>JBFKPQ010000021.1:0-23162 GCA_041628225.1 Acidimicrobiia bacterium
GCCGGGCTCGCACGCGACACCGACACGATCCGGCTGGCCGTGCTGGTCAGCCCCCTGACGTTCAGGCATCCGGCCGTGGTCGCCAAGAACGCCGCCACGATCGATCAGATGTCCAACGGCCGCTTCGATCTGGGCGTCGGCACCGGCTGGCATGAGGGCGAGCACGAGGCTTTCGGACTGGAGTTCCCTGCTCAGGCCGAGCGCTTCGAGCGGTTGACGGAGGGCCTCCAATACCTTCGGGCGGCACTGCGTTCCGAGCCGGGGACCCGGGCGCGCTTCGAAGGGGACCACTACCGACTCGACGGTGACATACGACCGAAGCCCGTGGGTGCCCTCCCGATCATCGTCGGCGGGCGCGGCCTCGTCCGAACGCCTCGGCTCGCCGGCACGTACGCGGACGAGTACAACCACTTCGTTTCACCTCCCGCCGAACTCGTCCCGAAGATCGAGCGGGTGCGAGCGGCCGCTGAAGCCGCCGGCCGCGAGCCCGCGACCGTCACGATCAGCGTGATGGGCGCTTTGATCACCGGACGCGACCGAGCCGAGTATGAAGACAACCTGGCCGCGGCAGCTGCGTTCCGGGGTATCGACACCGGCGAGATGGAGTCGCGGGCGAAGTCGGCGGGGATTCCCTGTGGCGTCTTCGACGATGTCGCCGGGCCGCTGGAGGACCTCGCGGCCGTCGGGGTGACGAGCTACTACGTGCAGATGCTCACCCCGCCCCGCCGCGAAGCGGTGGAGCAGGCGTTTGCGGCCCTTCGGCGAGATCGGCCCATAGAGCGCCCGAGGCTCGAATGAGCGCGTCGAGCGGCAGCGGAAAGATCGTCGTGGGCGTGCCGCCTGCGACCCACCGTTCCTCGATGCGTCGGAGCCCGTGGTCGGCGAACACGCGCAGCGCCATGGCGTGCCCGAAGGGCGGCGTACCGCCCGCCGCGTAGCCGGTGGCGGTCCGCACGGTCTCCAGATCCGCTCGCCGGCACCGTTCGCCTCCCGACACCGCCGCCAGTTTGGCGGTGTCCAAGCGGGCGTCGCCGGGAACCAGAGCCACGACCGGCTCGCCGTCGACCTCGAAGACCAGCGACTTCGTGATCGCTCCGAGGTCGCAGCCGGCGGCCGCCGCCGCGTCGGCCGAGGTCTTGGTTCCGTCGGGAAACACCCGAATCTCGATGTCCAGGCCGAGCGCGCGAGCCGCCTCCAGGACACGCTGCGATGCGGCAGGGAGTTCCATGGCCGCATCGTACCGCCGTCGGCGTGTCCCCAGAGTGGGGCTACGATGGCTGTCTCATGAACACGAACGCTCCGCTTCTCCAGATCAACGACCTGCATGTAACCGTCGACGACGTCGAGATCCTGAAAGGCGTCGATCTGGTGGTGGAGGCCGGCTCGGTGCACGCCCTGATGGGACCGAACGGCTCCGGCAAGTCGACCTTGTCGAAGGTGCTGATGGGCCACCCCGCCTACGAGGTGACTCGAGGTTCCATTCTCTACAAGGGCGAGGACATCACCGAAGCGGCACCCAACGATCGGGCGACGGCGGGCATGTTCATGGCGTTCCAGTACCCGGAGACCATCCCCGGCGTGTCCGTCATTCAGTTCCTCCGTCAGGCCCTTTCGAACCGAACCGGCGTCGACTACACCGTCTTGGAACTGCGCTTGAAGGTGATGGATGCCATGCGGGAGCTCGGCATGGAATCCTCGTTCGCCGATCGATACCTCAACGAGGGATTCTCCGGAGGCGAGCGCAAACGCAACGAGGTGCTGCAGATGGCCATCTTGGAGCCCGAGCTGGCCGTTCTGGACGAGACGGATTCGGGTCTCGACATCGATGCGCTCAAGACGGTGGCCGACGGGGTGAACCGGCTCCTGGCTCCCGACCGCGGCTTCCTCGTCATCACCCACTATCAGCGACTGCTGGACTACATCGTTCCCGACCACGTCCACGTGTTCCTGGATGGCCGCGTGATCACGTCCGGCGGCTCCGAACTCGCTGCCAAGCTCGAGGCCGACGGGTACGACGCCTTCCGCGCCGGCGTCTGACATGGACGTTCGCGGGGACTTCCCGCTGCTGACGGACCCCACTCTTGCGTTCCTGGATTCGGCGGCCTCCTCACAGAAGCCCGAGGCGGTCATCGCCGCCATGGACGACATGTTGCGATCGGGTTATGCCAACGTCCATCGCGGCGCGTACCGGCTGTCCGCCGAAGCCACCGACGCCTACGAGGCCGCCCGTTCGAAAGTGGCGGCGTTCATCGGCGCCCGCGACCGACGGGAAGTCATCTTCACGCGCGGCACGACGTCGAGCCTCAACGTCCTGGCGGCCCGGTGGGGGGCGGATCGACTCGGACCGGGCGATCGCATCGTGCTCACCGTCATGGAGCATCACGCCAATCTCGTGCCGTGGCAGCAGGCCGCGCAGCGCAGCGGCGCAGAGCTGGTCTTCGCTCCCCTCGACCACGACTACCAGCTCGACATCACCGCCCTTCGGGAACTCATCGATGATCGCACGAGGATCGTTTCGCTGACGGGCATGTCGAACGTACTCGGCTCGATGCCCCCGGTGGCCGAGGTAGCCCAGATGGCCCGCCGGGTCGGCGCCACGACCATCGTGGACGGAGCCCAACTGGTGCCGCACGCACCGGTCGACGTCGAAGCACTCGGCATTGACTTCCTGGCGTTCTCGGGCCACAAGATGCTCGGTCCGACCGGGATCGGCGTCCTGTGGGGGCGCCTGCCGCTGCTCGAGGAAATGGAGCCTTTCGAGACGGGCGGAGAGATGATCGACGAGGTACGACTCTATGACTCGACGTGGGCGCCGGTCCCCCACAAGTTCGAAGCGGGGACACCCCCCATCGTCGAGGCGGTCGGCCTGGCGGCCGCCGTCGACTATCTGACGGACCTGGGCATGCACCGTGTCCGGGCGCACGACATGGAGCTGACGGCCTACGCGCTCGATCGACTCGCCGAACTTCCCGATGTGACCGTGTACGGACCACGGAACGTCGAACGAAGGGGCGGCACGGTCTCACTGACCATGGGAGACATCCATCCCCACGACCTGTCGACGATCCTCGACGAACACGGCGTGGCGGTGCGGGCCGGCCACCACTGTGCCCGGCCGCTCATGGAACACCTCGGAGTTCCCGCCACGGCGCGGGCATCGTTCTCGGTGTATTCGACGCGCGGCGACATCGACCGGCTCGCCGAGGGCCTCGAGCACGCCGGCCGCCTCTTCGGTCTGTAGGGTGGCGGCGATGGGTCTCGACGAGCTGTACCGAGAGGTCATCATCGACCATTACCGGAACCCGCGGCATCGCGCTCCGCTGGAGACGGTCGATGCTCACGGCGAAGGCAACAACCCATTGTGTGGCGACCGCATCGAACTCGATCTGGCACTCGAAGGAGACGATGTGGTCGGTATCTCGGTCCGCGGCCAGGGCTGCTCGATCTCACAGGCGTCCGCGTCGATGATGAGCGAGGCCATCGTGGGCAAGTCCCGCCAAGACGTGGCGGCGCTCGCCGAGAGCTTCCGACGCATGATGTCGTCAGACGACGTGGTCGACGAGGACCGACCGGGCTCGGTGCTCGGCGATCTCGAGGCGCTCAGGGGCGTCCGCCGGTTTCCCGTCCGCATCAAGTGCGCAAACCTGGCGTGGGCGACGCTCGATCAGGCGCTGACCGACGACAGCTCCCCCGCCACGAGCGAGTAGGGATCGACCGGAACGCCGGCGCGTACCGTCTGGAGCCACCGCCGGCGCAGACTGCGACGTTCATCTTCGCCGATCCCACCCCACACGCCGAAGCGCTGACCGGTCGTCACGGCATAGGAAAGGCACTCGGCGATGACCGGGCAACCGGCGCAGATCCGGCATGCCGCTCGTTCATCCGCCGCGAAGAATGATTCGTCTCTGCCGATGCAGAGCGCTTCGGTACGCCACGTCATGAACGGAGCCTACCATCCTTTAGTGCTAAATGTCTAGAGAATGCCGCCTTCGGTCATCTTCTTGATGTCGAGGGCCGCATCGAGCTCGTCCGCCGACATGACGCCTTTCTCCAGCGCGATCTCTCGGACCGTCCGGCCGGATATGAAGGCCTCTTTGGCGATCTCCGCTCCCTTGTCGTAGCCGATGTGGGGATTGAGCGCCGTGACCACGATGATGTTCTTCTCGACGAGTTCGCGCGCGCGATCGACGTTGGCGATCACTCCGTCCACGCATCTCTCTCGGAACACGTCCGAGGCCGACGTCAACAGGCTCACCGACTGCAGCAGGTTGTGAGCGATGAGCGGCATCATGACATTCAGTTCGAAGTTGCCGTTCGCTCCACCCCACGTGATCGCGGCGTCGTTGCCGATGACTTGCGAGGCGACTTGCATGACCATCTCCGGCATGACCGGGTTGACCTTGCCCGGCATGATCGACGAGCCCGGCTGCAGCGACGGCAGTTGGATCTCGGCAAGGCCGGTACGCGGGCCCGACGACAGCCATCGAAGGTCGTTGGCGATCTTGAACAGGCTCACCGCGATGGTCTTGAGTGCGCCGGACGCAGCCACGGCAGCGTCTTTCGCCGATTGGGCCTCGAAATGGTTGTCCGCCTCGCGGAACGGGATGTCCGTACGCCGGCCCATCTCGGCGATGACCGCCGCGGCGAACCCGGCCGGGGCGTTGAGGCCGGTCCCGACCGCCGTACCGCCGAGTGGCAGCTCCTCCAACTCCGGGAGCACCTTCTCGAGGCGCATGATGCCTTTGGCCACCTGGGCGGCGTAGCCGGAGAACTCCTGCCCGAGCGTGACGGGCGTCGCATCCATGAGGTGTGTGCGACCCGACTTGACGACATCGTCGAACTGGCCGGCCTTGCCATCGAGAGCTTCTTCGAGCCTGGCAAGAGCAGGCAACAGGTCTTGGCGGATGGCCGCCGCCGCCGCCACATGGATGGCGGTCGGGATGACATCGTTCGAGGATTGACCGAAGTTGACGTGATCGTTCGGGTGGATGGCAGGTGCGTCCGTCTCGCCCGCGACCATCTCGTTGGCGCGGTGCGCGATGACCTCGTTGGCGTTCGTGTTCGTCGACGTGCCGGATCCCGTCTGGAAGATATCGAGCACGAAGTGCGCGTCGAGCGTACCGTCGAGCACCTCGTGGGACGCTTCCGTGATGGGATGGGCGATCTGCGCCGGCACGTGTCCTTGTTCGCCGGCGACGGTGGCGGCGGCACCTTTGATCAGGCCCAGGGCCCAGATGAAGCGCCGGCTGAACCGCATCCCGGAGATGGGGAAGTTGTCCACCGCGCGCTGCGTAGAAGCGCCGTAGTAGGCATTCGCAGGAACGCTGACCTCCCCCATCGAATCCCGTTCGGTTCGGTAATCCACGGTGGCTCCTTTTCGAGTGACGGGACCAGGTTAGGTGGCGAGGCGAACCCCTGATCCCGGTCGAGTAACGATTGTGGACGCGATCCGATAGGGTCGCTGGATGCGCGAGACGAGCTTCGTCAGCTCGATGGACAGCCGACTCGGTACGACGGTGTGGGACGGAGACGGTCCGCGTCATGTGTTGCTGCACGGCCTCTCCTCGAACGCCCGCACCTGGCGCGCCGTGGCAGGCCGACTCGCCGCGCACGGCGCGGCGGTCGTCGCGTACGACCAACGGTGTCACGGCACCTCGGAGCGCACCGACGGGTCGTTCGACATCGCCGGCTACGCAGACGACGCGGTCCGGGTTCTCGACCAGCTCGGCTGGCAGGACGCCACCGTCGTCGGGCAATCATGGGGCGGGAATGTCGCCGTCGAAGTCGCCGCCCGACATCCGGACCGATGTCGATCCGTGATCGGTGTGGACGGTGGGTTCATTCACCTGGCGTCCCGATTCGATTCATGGGACACATGCGCGGCGGCACTCGCTCCTCCGCGATTCAGTGGTGTCTCCGCCGACGACGTCAGGAGCCGGCTGCGGGACATGCACCCCGACTGGTCGCAGACCGGGATCGAGGACACCCTCGGAAACTTCCGGGAGACGAACGATGGGTTCGTGGAACCCGCCCTCCCGTTCGATGACCACATGCAGATCCTCCACTCGCTGTTCGAACACGACCCCGCCGACCGCCTCCGGCGCGCCGACGCTCCATCGCTCGCCATCGCAGCCCGCCCCTCGACGGTCGATGCCACCGACATCGAGTCCATCGGATTCGATGCCGTGACATGGATCGACGGCGACCATGATCTGCATGTGCATCGCCCCGATGCGGTCACCGATGCGATTCGAAGGTTCGCATGGGAGTGATCACGCTCATGGGCTCGGGCGAGACGAGTCCGACGATGGTCAAGGTCCATCGACGACTCCTCGACAGATTCGACGCGCCACGTGCCTTACTACTCGACACGCCGTACGGGTTCCAGGAAAACGCCGATCTCATCAGTGCACGGATCGTGGACTATTTCGACGTCTCGCTCCAGCAGCCGCTCGGAGTGGCGAGCTACCGCGCCCCGTCCGATGTCGCGGGTGGCCACCGCGCGCTCGATCTGATCGCCCGTTCGGACTACATCTTCTCAGGCCCAGGCAGTCCGTCGTACGCGTTACGCGCCTGGCTGGAAATCGACGCGGCCCCGTCGCTCGTTACAGCGGTCCAACGAGGCGCCGCACTGACCGTGGCCTCGGCGGCAGCCGTGACCGTCGGCCTGAAGGCCATGCCCGTGTACGAGATGTACAAGGTCGGAGAGGAACCGTTCTGGTTGGACGGCCTCGATCTCCTCGGGCCGTTGCTGGGCATCCGAGCCGTGGCGATCCCCCACTTCGACAACGCCGAAGGCGGCAACCACGACACTCGATTCTGTTACGTCGGGCAGCGCAGGCTCGATGCACTCCGCGAACTGCTCGACGACGGCACCGCGATCATCGGCGTCGACGAACACACGGCCGTCTCGTTCGACGGCTCATCGGTCCGGGTCGTCGGCCGAGGCGGGCTGACGGTGCTCCATGGCGCAAGCGAGGAGCGGGTCGAGGCGGGCGACTCGGTCGAGGTCGCCGATCTCATGGCCGCCGAAAACGAACGGACCTCCTCCGGCCCTTCGACCGTGGCGCACACGCAGCCATCCACCCCGCGCGGTGTGGCCGACCACGCTCTGGAAGCCATCTCGACGCGAGACGACCGGGCAGCGGCTGCCGCCGTCCTCGAGCTGGCACGCCGCGCCGACGCCGCTGCGAATCCACGAGCGGTCCTCGCTCCGCTCGTAGACGCACTCGTGACCATGCGAGCCGAGGCCCGGCTGGCCGGGCGTTGGGAGGAGGCAGATCGTCTCCGCGCCGTGCTGGCTGGCGCAGGCATCGAGGTCAGAGATCAGGCCGACGGCGTGACCTGGCGGCTGCCGGACTGAGCGAGCAGACGGCGCTCGGCCTCGGTCAGCCGCAGATCGAGTGACGGCTCGGCGGGATCCGACGCCAGACGACGCAGGAGGGCGACGAGTCCCGTGAAGTCGGCCAGCGAGATCGTTTCCGGGGCGACGCGAGCCGGCCGTTCGCCCTCTTGGACTGCAGCGATGTCTGCCATGTTGTGATAATTGCCGAGCGGAAGACACAGGCAGGTAGCGGCATAACCGAAGGCACCGAAGGCGGTTGCCTCGCACGACCCGCCCACCATGAGTTTTCGCTGCCATGCGAACGACGACCGCCTCGCCAGCGCTCTCGCGGTGGCGGTTGCTCGGTTGGTGAGGTCGGCGTCGAACGAGGAGGAGGCATCTCCGACACGGACGATGGGTCCGCCTCCGATCGGAGAGTCCACGAAACTCCGGCTCATCTCGACGCAGATGATCTCGGCATCGGCTGGCAAGACCTGCGCCTCACAGGCGGCGATCGCTCCCACGAACCCAACCTCTTCGGCTCTCGTCAGCAGGAGCCCGACATCGGGGGTCGAGTGTCGCAGGTCGTCGAAGGCCGAGAGAACCGCGGCGACACCCGCCAGGTCATCGATGGCGTGGGCGCGCAACCGATCACCTCGCACACCGAGATCTCGGGCACGAAACCGCCAACGACCCAGGTCACCGGGCTCGGGCTTCGGGCCGCCGCCCCGCAACCGAAGCGTGCCGGTCCGGCGTCGCCCTTCGACGACCAACTCCTCCACCCGGGCGCTGCGCACCCCACGCGGGGTGTGGATCTCGACGGGAGCGTCTTCGAAATACGGGTCGAGCACGCCACCACGGAACTCGAAACGGTGGGCGTTGCTCGCGGTCTCGGGACCGATGAGGAACCCCGGGTGATCGAGGTGGGCGGTGAGCCACGTGTGTGGACGTCCGCGGCGCCGCCGGAAGGTGATGAGCAGGTTGCCGGATGGGTCTTTCCGGAGTCGCAGATCCGAGCGGCGCGCCACCCACGCTTCCACCCACGCGACGGCGCGCTCTTCGCGCCCTGCCACGGACAGCCGGTCGGTCAGTTGCTCGAGCCAGGTGATGTGGCGTGCGCTCACAGGCCCAGGCGCGCCCGCACCGATTCGTACCCGCCGGCCTCGAGCTTGTCGGCCAACTCCGGGCCACCCGACTCGACGATGCGCCCCTCCATCATCACGTGGATCCGATCCGGAGTCATGTACTGGAGTATGCGCGAGTAGTGGGTGATCATGAGGACGCCAACGTCGGGAGACCGCATCCGTTCCACGGCTTCGGCGACCTCGCGCACCGCATCGATGTCCAGTCCCGAGTCGATCTCGTCGATCACGGCCACCTTGGGGCCCAGCACGGCGAGCTGGAAGATCTCGGATCGCTTCTTCTCGCCTCCCGAGAGGTCGTCGTTGACCGCCCGGCCGAGAAACCGTTCCATCCCGAACTGGCGGGCCGCCGTTTCGATGGCTGCCTCAGTTTCGGCCGGGGTCATGCCGCGTTCGGCACAGGCTTCGCGCATCAATTCCACCAGTGCCACACCGGCCACTTCCACGGGATACTGGAACGCCTGCAGGAGACCGCGGCGGGCACGCTCGTGCACCGGGAGTGCGAACACGTCGACGTCGCCCATGCGGGCCGTGCCGGACACGGTGTAATCGTCCTTCCCGGTCAACACGTGACACAGCGTCGACTTGCCGGAGCCGTTGGGGCCCATGATGGCGTGGATCTCTCCGAAAGGGATGGTCAGATCGACGCCCCGCAGAATCTGGGTGTCGTCGACTTCGGCGGTCAGATCGGCGATGGCGAGCGCTGCGCTCATGAGGTGACTCCGGACTCGAGGTGGATGCGGACGATGCCATCGACCACTTCGGTGACATAGACAGGGACTGGACGGGTAGCCGGCAACGACCCGGGTTCGCCGGAACGAAGATCGAACTCGGAGCCGTGGCGGGGACACTCGACCTCGCCATCGAAGACCTCGCCTTCCGACAGCGACGCCTCGGCATGACTGCACCGGTCTCCGATCGCATAGACGTCGTCGCCAAACCGGAACAAAGCGATGCGCCAATCGTCCTTTTCGACCCGGACACCGGCCCCTTCGGGAAGGGCGTCGATCGGCCCGACAGTGATCCACTCCCCCATCAGACCCTCCCCTCGGCCTGCGCTGCGACGAACTTGGCGTTCACCGCTCGGCGCACCGGTTCGGCCACCATCTGGGCGGGTAGCTTACCGATGACCTCTTCGAAGAACCCTCGCACGAGCAAGCGCTCGGCGCGCTCCGGGCTCAGACCGCGCGACTGCAGGTAGTAGAGATGCTCCGACTCGAGAGGTCCGACCGTCGAGCCGTGCCCGCAGACGACGTCGTCACAGAGAATCTCGAGGTTGGGGACCGAATGCGCCTTGGCGCCTTCGGACAGCACCAGGTTGCGATTGGTCTCGAAGGCCGACGTGTTCGTTGCGCCTTCGTGGATCTTCAGCAAGCCCGTGAACACCGACTCGGCATCATCCACGACGGCGCCCTTCAAGAAGACGTTCGAGGACGTGTTCCGCCCGCGATGATGGATCACCATCCGATAGTCCATGACCTGTTCGCCATCCCCGAACGACACACCGTCCAGCTCGACCGAGGATCCGTCGCCGTCGAGGTCGACACCGATGTCGAGGCGTCCGAGTGCGCCGCCGAGCCCCACCTCGCCGACCACGGCCCCGGCGTCGCGGCCAAGCCGAAGACGCTGATAGCCGATGCCGTGGGTTCTGCGGCCGAGGTTCTGAAGTGTGGTCAGCCGCAAGCGGGAACCGTCGCCGACGAGCGCTTCGATCTGCGGCGACATCACCATGAAGCCTTCGGATGAACGGAAGACGACGAGGAGATGCAATTCGGAGTTCTCGGCCAGGACGATGCTCAGATGCGGGAACGACACGGTGTTCGGCGTGGTGGCCTGCACCTCGACGACGATGAGCTCCGACGATCCGCCGTTGCGATCGGTTCGAATCGCCAGCCCGTCCGTGCCGAATGCTCGATGGGCTGCCGCGAAGATGTCGTCTTGACCGACGCCCCAGCCGACCTGGGTGCCATCCAGCTCGTGGACGGCTTCGGCGAGCCGGCTCACCGCCACGCCCGCCGGCGGGTCGGCGATCGAGACCACCGAACCGTCGATGATCACCGAGTGATCGACGTCGCCGACGTACGGCGAGGTACCCATCGCCACACCCGGTGCGTCGGCCAGGTGCAGGTCGTGCAGGTCGAAATCGAGGTCGATGTACCGCCACAACTCTTCCGTAGGGCTGGGCATGGCAGATCGTTCGAACGCCTCGAAGCCGGCGCGCCGGCGGTCGATCACCCAATCCGGTAGTCCGTCGAGATCGCGCTCGAGCGCTGTTCGTTCCAGTGAAACCACGTCGTTGACAACTCCTGCCGAAGGAGACGCCATGCTATTACCACTACGCGGAGAGGGGAAACTCGGCTTCAGAGCCGTCGGCGCGCCGACTCGAACACCTCCCGGAGCATCGATTCGGTCAGTCGACCCGTGAAGGTGTTCTGCTGGGACGGGTGATACGAACCGATCAGGTCCGGATGGTCGCCCAGCGGCACCTGGACGCCGTGACCGAATCGGGGCTTGGGTACCGGGACGGGGGCGCCTCGGAACCGCAGCAAACGCAGAACCTGGTCGAAGGCCATGCCGCCGAGCGCCACGATCACCCGGACGTCTCCGAGGGCCGCCAACTCCTCTGCCAACCAGCCCTGGCATGTCGCTCGCTCGTCCGCCGTGGGTCGGTTCTGCGGCGGCGCACAGTGCACGATCGACGTCACGTAGGCGTCGCAGAGTGTGAGCCCATCGTCGCGATCCGTCGAGGTCGGCTGGTTGGCGAATCCCGTCTGATGGAGCGCCCGGTACAGCCAGTCTCCGCTGCGATCGCCCGTGAACATCCGGCCGGTCCGGTTGGCCCCGTGCGCGGCGGGGGCCAATCCCACGATCAGAAGACGAGCGCCAGCATCGCCGAATCCCGGCACCGGACGACCCCAGTACTCCTCGTCTCGGAACGAGGCTCGCTTCGTGGCTGCCACCTCTTCGCGCCACGCCACCAGCCGGGGACAGGCGCGGCACTCGGCAATGCGTTCGGCGAGCTCGTGCACGCCGTCACCCTATCCGGTCCGGCTCGCCGCGAACCTTTTTCGCGATTCCGACGGTTGGAACCAGTTCCATGGCATTTTCCAATTGCGCAGCGAGAGGCAGGCTGATACGTTGCTGGGGCGGCCTGGGCGAAGAAGGGGTA
This sequence comes from Acidimicrobiia bacterium, assembly GCA_041628225.1. GTDB lineage: Bacteria > Actinomycetota > Acidimicrobiia > Spongiisociales > JAENVV01 > JBFKPQ01. Next base: position 11,636 of record JBFKPQ010000021.1, read on the forward strand.
ACTAGGTGGCGACACGGCGCAGAGAAGGCGCATCGGTTTCAGACACCGTTGGCATCTATCTCGAACGAGTTTCGGACCACACCCTCCTGACCGCCGAAGACGAGGTGCGGCTGGCGCGGGCGATGGAAGCCGGTCGCAAGGCACAGGCCAAGCTCGACACCGGCGATCCACTCACGCCCACCGAGCGCGCCAAGTTGTTCCGCCTGATCCACGGTGGCGAAGAAGCCAAGATGGCCTTCATCCGCTCCAACCTGCGCCTCGTGATCTCGATCGCCAAGCGTTATTCGGGTCGCGGCCTCGACCTGCTCGACCTCATCCAAGAGGGCAATCTGGGCCTGATCCGCGCCGTCGAGAAGTTCGACTGGCGGAAGGGCTTCAAGTTCTCGACCTACGCCACCTGGTGGATACGGCAAGCCATCACGCGCGGTTTGGGCAACCAGGCACGCACGATTCGCTTGCCGGTGCACATGGTCGACGTCGTGCGCACCGTGCAGGAGACGGAGCAGCTGCTGTCCGAGGAGCTGCGTCGATCACCGTCGCGCCAGGAGATCGCCGAGGCGTCCGGCCTCGACCTGGAGCGAGTCGAAGCTGCGCTGGCCGCACCGTCGGACACCGTTTCGCTCGACCGCCCGGTCGGCGACGACGGCGATGCCGAATTGCAGGACTTCGTCGAGGACGAGCGCATGCCCGATCCTTTCGGGCACGCCGCAGAGGTGATGCGCCGCCAGCACCTCATCGACGCGCTCGGCCTCCTCGAGGAGACGGAGCAGAAGATCCTCTTGCTCCGCTTCGGTCTCGACGGCGGCGAGCCCCGCACGCTGTCGGACGTCGGCAAGATGTTCAACCTGACCCGTGAACGGGTTCGCCAGATCGAAGGGCGGGCCCTGGCCAAACTCCGCCACCCGTCATCCCTCATCGAACTCGAGTCCCTGCTCTAGTGGACGCAGTACGCGATCTGGCGGGCCAGCCGCTGTTCATCACCATGATCGTCGCCGGCGTGGGCGGCGTGGCAGGAGGATTCTTCGCCGGAAGGCGCGCCAACACGCTGGCATCGGCCTTCATCGGGGCCATCGTCGGAACGATCGTGGCACTGGTGGTGCGCGGCGCCCAAGTGTATGCGCCCGTGGCGATCGACGGCTTCTCGCTCGTATGGGCGATCCTGGGCGGAGCGTTTGGCGCCTATGTGATCGGGCGGTCGCCCGGCTGATCAGCCGACCGCACCGGCCGCGGCCATGTTCAGCTCGATCAGTCGGTTCATCTCGACCGCGTACTCCATCGGGAGTTCCTTGACGATCGGCTCGATGAACCCCGCCACCACCATCGACGTCGCCTGGTCTTCCGTCAGCCCACGCGCCATCAGATAGAACAACTGCTCCTCGCCGACCTTCGAGACCGACGCCTCGTGACCGATCTCGGCATCGTTCTCCTCGATCTCCATGTACGGGTAGGTGTCGGAGCGTGAGTGCTCGTCGAGGATCAGCGCATCACAGCGCACGAACGACCTGACGTGCTCGGCGCCCGGTTCGACACGCACGAGTCCTCGATACCCGGCGCGTCCCCCGCCTTTCGAGATCGACTTCGACACGATGGTCGACGTCGTGTCCGAGGCGGCGTGCACCATCTTGGCTCCGGCATCCTGGTGCTGGCCCTCGCCGGCGAAGGCGATCGACAGCACTTCTCCGTGGGCACCTGGCTCCAGCATCCACACGGCCGGGTACTTCATGGTCAGCTTCGAACCGAGGTTGCCGTCGATCCACTCCATGGTCCCGTTGCCGTAGACCGCGGCGCGCTTGGTCACGAGGTTGTACACGTTGTTCGACCAGTTCTGGATGGTCGTGTAGCGGCAGCGGCCGCCCTTCTTCACGACGATTTCGACGACGGCCGAGTGCAACGAATCCGACGAATAGACCGGAGCCGAACAACCCTCGACGTAGTGGCAGAAGGCCCCTTCGTCGATGATGATCAGCGTCCGCTCGAACTGGCCCATGTTCTGGGCGTTGATGCGGAAGTACGCTTGCAGCGGCTGATCGACGTGGACGCCGGGCGGGACGTAGATGAACGATCCACCTGACCACACGGCTGAGTTGAGAGCCGCGAACTTGTTGTCGTTGGGCGGGATCACCGTGCCCATGTACTCCTGCACGATCTCCGGATACTCGCGAACCGCCGTGTCCATGTCGCAGAACAGGACACCGAGCTCTTCGAGGTCCTCACGATTGCGGTGATACACGACTTCTGACTCGTATTGCGCGGTGACACCAGCCAGATACTTCCGCTCGGCTTCGGGAATGCCGAGCTTCTCATATGTCTCTTTGATGGACTCCGGGACCATGTCCCAGTCCTTGGCCTGACCGTCCATCGGCTTGACGTAGTAGAAGATGTCGTCGAAGTCGATGTCGTCGAGGGCACCCCCGCCACCCCAGGTCGGGATGGGCTTGCGCAAGAAGCGCTTGTACGACTTCAACCGGAAGTCCAACATCCAGTCGGGCTCTTCCTTGATCGCCGACATCTGTCGGATGATCTCCTCGTTCAGGCCCTTCTGGGGCTTGAAGACGTAGTCGGCTTCGGAGTCGTGCCATCCGAGTTTGTAGGCACCGAGGTCGATGTCAACGGTTGCCATTGGTCACTCCTGAAATATCACTATCTGCATAGGGACAATACCACTCGCCCCCGTTTGTGGAAACGGACCGCCATCGGGAGCGGTTCGTGGAGCGGGCCGTTTGCGGAAACGCGCTGGCGGAACCGGGCCGCCGGCGGCGTCACGCGGACGATGTCGGAAGGTGACGCACCGAGACGGCGGCCAGCAGGCCGCCACCGGCGAGCTGAACCCACAGGAACAACGCCCGGTGTCCCTCCGCGAAACACCCCACCGAGGCGGCCACCATGGCAACACCGACGACGGCTGCGGCCCCGACACCCCACACACGCCGCAGCCCGAGGCCGACGATGGCGCTCATGAGCGCCACGGTGTAGATCGCCGCCACGACCTCCGCCCACGGAGCCCATACGGCATCGGGGTCGGCGGGGGGCGCGACCATATGCGTGGCGACCGTCGCGACGAGGCCCACCCAGAGGATCGAGGCAATGGCAGGCCACGTCGGTTGGCCGGTGGCAACGGTGGGGCGTGTCGGTTTGTGCAAGGTGAGCATGCGCTGACCCTACCCGGCGCCGGCCGCCACGACCTCGAAGGTCCGATTCCTCGAGCCGGCCGCACCGCCGCGCAACACCCAGAAACGGCCGGAGGCTCTGGCCCAGTCCCCGAGCACGGCACTCGCCACCGGGCTGCCGGTCATCTCCAGATGCTCTTCGATGAGCTCCCTCATCCGACTGGAGTCGGCTTCGGAAGGACGGCGCATCGACGGCGCGCTGTCGGACACGCAGGCGTTGAGCGCACCGTCGGGGTCCCAGACATAGGCCACTCCCCCGGTCATCCCCGCACCGAAGTTCCGGCCGACCGGACCGAGGAACATCACGACGCCGCCGGTCATGTACTCACATCCATGGTCGGAGGCTCCCTCCACCACGGCGGTGGCACCCGAGTTGCGAACCGCAAAACGCTGACCGGCCGAGCCTGCGAGGAACAGGCGGCCTCCGGTGGCTCCGTACAACACGGCATTGCCCGCCGCGTGGGGACGTCCCGCATCGGCGGTGCGCGACGGGACGACCACGATACGGCCCCCTCCCATGCCCTTGCCGACATAGTCATTGGCGGTGCCGTCGAGCCACAGCGACACGCCGGACGAAAGAAACGCTCCGAAGCTCTGTCCCGCGATGCCCGACAGCCGGACCTCGATGGAACCCTCTGGAAGACCTTCGTCGCCGAAACGCTCGGCGATGAGTCCCGAGACGGTCGCCCCGATCGTTCGGTCTTCGTTGGTGATGGGATACGCGACGCGCACCGGCGGGCTCTCGGCTTCGAGCATGCCGGCGACGTCGCCGACGAGCAGATTCGAGAGCTGTGGACGCTCGGTGGCGATGTAGCCGGGATGCCTGCGGCGCCCTTCGGCGCGCACCAGCAACGGTTCGAGCGAGCGGGCGACCGGGTTGTCCCGATCCGCCACGACCAGCAGGTCGGCACGCCCGACGATCTGTTCGAGCGATCGGGCGCCGAGACGGGCCAGATGTTCCCTGACCTCCTCGGCCAGCAGCCTGAACAACTGCACCACCTGATCTGGGCCACCGGTGAACTTGGCGCGCAGGTCTTCCCGCTGGGTGGCGATGCCGACCGGGCAGGTGTTTTCGTGGCATTGGCGCACCATCTTGCAGCCCAGGGCGAGGAGCGGCAGCGTGCCGAATCCGAACCGCTCCGCCCCGAGCAGGGCGGCGATCACGACGTCTCGACCGGTCCGGAGACCACCATCGGTTTCGAGGGCCACCCGCGATCGCAGGCCGTTGGCGAGCAGCACCTGATGGGCTTCTGCAATGCCCAACTCCCACGGCGAGCCGGCGTGCTTGATGGACGACAGCGGCGAGGCACCCGTCCCGCCGTCGTTGCCGGAGATCGTGATGGCGTCGGCTTGGGCCTTGGCGACACCCACCGCCACCGTGCCCACACCGGGTTCGCTCACGAGCTTGACGGAAACCCGAGCGGTCCGCTTGAACGCCTTCAGGTCGTAGATGAGCTGTGCCAGGTCCTCGATCGAGTAGATGTCGTGGTGCGGCGGCGGCGATATCAGCGAGACGCCCGGCTCCGTGTGACGAAGCCATGCGATCTCTGCGGTCACCTTGTGCCCGGGCAGCTGGCCACCCTCGCCGGGTTTCGAACCCTGCGCCATCTTGATCTGAAACTCCTCTGCCGACGCCAGGTATCCGGGCGTCACGCCGAACCGACCAGACGCCACCTGCTTGATCGCCGAGTTCCGCGGCGACAGGAACCGACCGGGGTCCTCGCCTCCCTCACCCGAATTGGACAGACCGCCGATCATCGCCATGGCTTCGGCGAGAGCCTCATGCGCCTCGCGCGAGAGCGCGCCAAGAGACATGGCGGCGGTCACGAAGCGTCGCATGATCCTGTCGACGGGTTCGACTTCGGAGATCGGGATGCCGCGTCGGTCGGCGAAGACGAGCAGGTCCCGGAGTTGCGAAGGCGGCCGATCTTCGATGGCGCTCCGATAGGCGGCCCAGTCGGAAGACTCGCCCGACCGGACCGCTTTCTGGAGGGCAAGGACGACCGAAGGACTGGTGACGTGCACGGCTCCGCCGCGCCGGTACTTGTAGAAGCCACCGACGCTCTCCGTTCCATCGTCTGCGAACTCGGCATGGAGGGCACGCGCCTGGTGTTCCAGGTCTGAGAAGCCGAGTCCCCCGACGCGCCTCGGCGCGAACCGGAACGCTAGTGCGCACACGTCGTCGTCGAGGCCAATGACCTCGAACAGCTCGGATCCTCGATAGGCCGACACCGTGGAAATCCCCATCTTCGACATGATCTTCAGAAGGCCGTTCCGGAGCGCCATCCGATAGTTCTCCTGGGCGACGACCGGGTCGACGGCCACCCGGTCGGTCACGGCCGCACGGCGGACCTCCTCGATCGCCAGATAGGGGTTGATCGCCGACGCTCCGAGCGCCAGGAGTACGGCTGCGTCGTGGTCGGTGCGCGTTTCTCCCGACACGCAGACGATCGAGGCATCGAGCCGGACCCCTTCGGTGATGAGCCGATGATGGACCGTCGAGACGACGAGCGGCATGGGCAGGGGGACGTGGTCGGCGTCGACCTCGCGGTCGGACAACACGAGGATCGTGGCGCCGCCGCGAACGGCGTCGACGGCTTCGTCGGCGATCTCGCCCAGGCGCTCTCGAAGCCGGCCCAGCGGCGCATCCGCGTGGAAGACGGATGCGATCCAATACGAGAAGAACCGTGGGTCGCCGCTTCGCACGATGCGCTCGAGTTCGGCATCCGACAAGATGGGCGAGGCGAGTTCGATGAGTGCCGCCTGCTGGGAGGTCTCCTCGAGCAGCGACCCCCGCCTACCGAGGTAGGTACGGAGCGACATCACGAGCTTCTCGCGGATCGGATCGATCGGCGGGTTGGTGACCTGCGCAAACAGTTGGTGGAAGAAGTGGCTGAGGCGGCGCGGTGTCTCGGACAGCGCCGCCAGCGGGGTGTCGGTCCCCATGGAGCCGGTCGGCGTCTGCCCTTGGGCCATCGGTTCCAGGATCAAGCGGCGATCTTCGGGGGTGTAGCCGAACACCCTGGCGAACCGTTCCGGTTCGAACCGCTCGTCTTGGAGACCATCGAACGGGTCTTGCACGTACAGGGTCTCGGTGTCGATCCAGGCACGGTAGGGCTGCTGATCGACGAGCTCCTGCATCGTCTCGACCGAGAACCGCAGACGGTCGGTGGCCGGGTCGTATGCCAGGAGCTCGCCGGGTGCGAGCTGGCCGGTCGAGGTCGCCTCGGCTTCCTCCTCGGGACAAATCCCCGCCTCCGATGCCACGAGCACGACGTTGGGGGTGACGGCCCAGCGCGCTGGTCGCAGGCCGTTCCGGTCCATCCCGGCCAGCAGTGTGGCTCCGTCGGTGGCGGCGATGGCGGCAGGTCCGTCCCACGGTTCGGAGAGGAAGGCGTGGTACTCGTAGAACCCGCGCGCCGCGGGGTCGAGGTCGGGGAGGTTCTCCCATGCCGATGGCAGCAGGAGTTCCTTGACATGCGTGATGCTCCGACCGGACCGCAGGAGCAATTCGAACGCGTTGTCGAGACTGCCCGAGTCGGACTGACCAGGCTGCAGGAGCGGTGCGAGGTCTCGAGCCCGGTCGCCCCAGACCGGCGACGTGACCCGGACTTCGCGCGCTGCCATCCAGGCACGGTTGGAGTGGATGGTGTTGATCTCGCCGTTGTGCGCCAGCGCGCGGAACGGCTGCGCGATCTCCCAGGCCGGGAACGTGTTCGTCGAGTACCGCTGATGGAAGATCGCGAAGGTCGTCGTGAACGCCGGATCCACGAGGTCTCGATAGAAATCGGCGATGTATTTCGCCGCGAAGAGCCCCTTGTAGACCACCGTGCGCGACGATGCCGACGCGATCGCGAACCCGTCGAGCTGGCGCGCCTCGGCCTGCCGCTCGCAGTACTTGCGAGCCAGGAACAAGCGGCGCTCGAAATCGTCCTGATCGGCCACATCTGACGGCGCCTCGATCATCACCTGTTCGATGACCGGCATCGAATCACGGGCGCGGCCACCGAGCGCCTTCGGGTCGACCGGCACCCGGCGCCATCCGAGCACGGCAATGTCTTCATGCGCGAGGGAACCTTCCACGAGCGTGCGACCCTCCGCGGTCGCTCCCGGTGGCAGGAACACCATGAGCAGACCGAACCGGGATCGGTCCGGGACCGGCACGGACCGCTGCCTCAGTTCACGTTCGAACAGCCGAAACGGGATCTCGGTCAACAGCCCCGCCCCGTCGCCGGTGCCGTCGGCGGCCTTCGCACCGCGATGGTCGAGGCGGCGCAGACAGTCCACGGCCAGGCGGGTCAGACGATGGGAAGCTTCGCCCGAACGCGCCGCGATCAGCCCGACGCCGCACGCATCGCGGTCGAGACGGGCGTCATAGAGCGGCAGCTCGATCTCGGTCGATCTGGCGCGGCGGAAACGATCGGGGCGGGACACGGTGCAAACCCTAATCGCGTATGCGCATACCATCTTCTGCCATTGGCGGTCCGAGGTATCGTCACCCCATGCCCGTTCTCGTCATCGGCGCCGACGCCTCGATCGGATCCGCGGTGCTCGAAGCCTTGTCGGAGAGAGACGGTGAGGTGCGCGCCTTCGTGTCGGACGTACTCGCCGCCGAACGGCTGCGCTCGATGGGCTGCAAGGTGGCCTTGGGAGACGTCTCCGATGCCAGTCACATCGCGGCGGCCGCACTCGGCTGCTTTTCGATCGTGTGTCTCACCGAGGCAGCCCACGACGACCGGGAGCGGTCGTTCGCCACCTCGCCAGACAGCACCATGGAAGCCTGGCGAGAGGCGATCGAAGAGACCGACTGCCGGCGAGTGATCTGGGTGGAGACGGCGGCGACGTCGGGATCCGGGGCGATGATCTCCGGCATGCAAAAAGAGACCGCAGTCGTCCAGGCGGCGGACCGCGCAGACCAAGCCGTCGGCGCCGAGGTCGCCGCACTCGACGACGCCGCTCAGCTCTAACGGAACGGCGTCTCGCCCGCCTCGATGCGGCTCTCCAGGACCCATCGGTCCTGGGCAGCCACGAGATAGGGGTACGGGTCGACGGGCCGGGATCGCTGATGCAACTCGAAGTGTGTATGCGGATCGGTCCCCTCGGCGTTGCCGCTGTTGCCGACGTAGCCGATCACGTCACCGGCGGCGACGTACGAGCCGATCGCCAGGCCGTCGGCGAACGGGCCGGTGATCTCGACGCCGTCGAACACGACCCGGTCGTTGTTCAAGTGGAGGTACCAGGTCTCCCAGCCGTCGCGATGTGCGAGCACCAGGTAGTGGCCGGCGCGCGGGGACGTGCGCATCTCGACGACGACCCCGTCGGCTACGGCGAGGACTGGTGTGCCTTTGGGAGAATGCAGGTCGACGCCCCGGTGGCGACGGCCATCCGGCTTCGCGAACCCGTAGTCCGAGACGAACGATGTCTCGGGGTGCTGCTGTGGAAACACCATCACGAACTCGTCGTCGATCGAAGCTCCCGCGCCGGTCGGCGCCACGAGCAATGCCGTGGCGATCAAGGCGACGAGCGCCCCGGTGCGTAGGTGATTCGATCGCATGTTCGTCCGCGTAGTTCCCTGAGAAACAAGAGGGTACCCGCCGAGGCGGGCACCCTCAAGAGGACCATCGGGGTTCGAGTCAGCCGCGACCCTTGCCCTTGCCACGGTTCCCCTTCTCGCCCTTCGGAGCCTTCTCCGTGGCAGCCTCCAACGTCTCCTCGCCCTCTGACTCGCCCTCGTCGTCGGCATCCTTGGCTTTGACCTTCTGGTCGCCCTTGCCCCAATCCGACTTGGCGACGTCTTTCAGCGCCTGACCGAGCGGCCCTTCGTAGCCGGAGGCCTTGAGTGCCTTGACCGTGTTCGAGACGATCGAGCCGTGATTGACCTGGCCGTTCGGACCTTCGACGGAGGTGGCGTGACACCCGTCGAGCGGCGCCGTCTCTTCGTCGACCGGTCCGTCGGAACTCTCACCGAAGCCGAACCCGCCCGACCCCTCGTCTTCTTCTGGCGTCACCTTGAACGTCACGTTGCCGTCGTCGTCCGTCGTGAACTCCACCATGAGATCGGCGAGCGAGCAGTCGACGTCGAAGCCGAACACGATAACGTGATCGTCGGCGGCGTAGTCGACGCTGAAGCCCTCCGGCAGCTCTTCGTGTTCGGTGGCCGCGGCGGGCAGAGCAAAAGCAAGCGAGACCGCTACCGCGGTCGCCACGATGGTCCAGCGCTTCATGTGTTGTATCCCTCTCTCGTCCAGCAACAACGTCATCGACCAAACGAGCGATTTCCTTGAGCCCGCGTAGGGTTCTCATGGTATGCAGATGCGGGCGCTCCGACTCCACCAGACGGGTTTGTCGATGGAAGTCGTCGACGTCCCCGAACCCGGGCCCGACGAGGTGCTCATCCGCGTCGCCGCCTGCGGGCTCTGCGACAGTGACCGCGGGTTCGTCGACGGTTCCCTGCCGATCCCTTCCACCCCGGTCACGCTTGGCCACGAGATGGCCGGAACGGTGGTTCGCTCACGTTCTGCGGCCTGGAACGGCGGCGACGAGGTGGTCGCCCTGCCGTTTGCGGCCTGTGGCATTTGCCCGCGGTGCAGGCGAGACGATCCGACGCTGTGCGAGCGATTGTCCGTACTCGGCGTCGACCGGGATGGCGGCCTGGCCGAGTTCGCGGTCGTGCCCGGTTCGGCGCTCGTCCCGAAGCCGGCTGCAGTCGACTGGCTCACCGCGGCGACGGCCGCCGACGCCGGGCTGACGGCCTGCCACGCGCTCGCCTGCCAGGCACGGCTACGTGAGGGCATGTCGATGCTCGTGGTGGGAACCGGTGCAGTCGCCCACTACGCCGTCTCCATCGGCCGTCACCGGGGGGCGGCTCCCATCATCTTGGTGGGCGACGACCCAGCGGCATTCGACGTCGACGAGGTGGTCGCGGCGGGCCCCGAGGCAGGACGGGCCGTACGGATGCTCACCGGTGGTGGCGTCGATGTCACGGTGGACACCATCGGCGCGTCCGACAGCGCCCGTCTGGCGGTGACGACGCTCGCCGCGGGCGGAACCGCGGTCCTGGCCGGCATGCGTGACGAGCGGTTCGAGACGCCCACCACCGCCTGGTGGGCGAGCCGCCAGTACACGGTGACCGGCGCCTTCGGGGGCCACATGATGGACCTGGAGCAGGTCCTCGCATGGCTGGCCGCGGGCACCATCCCAGGTCCACCGGTCCGGACGGTCGGCCTGGACCAGGCTGCCGATGCCCTCGTGGAGCCCTCTGTCGAGCGGATCGTCGTGTCGGATCAGCGGTGAGCCGCATCCCAGACGGAAACGAGCCGAGCGAACCGGCCGCCGGCCGCCACCAGATCGTCGAACGGCCCGACCTCGGCGATGCGTCCGTCGTCCATCACGACGATGCGGTCGGCCCGTTCCGCCGTGGCGAGCCGGTGGGCGATGACGAGGGCCGTGCGGCCGTGCAGGAGCGTCCCGAGGGCATCTTCCACCTTGCTCTCCGTCTCGGGATCGAGATTCGACGTGGCCTCGTCGAGAACGATCACACTCGGATCGGCGAGCATGGCCCGCGCCAGCGCGACGAGCTGGCGCTCCCCCGACGACAGCCGGGAGCCGCGCTCGCGCACCTCGGTGTCGAGCCGCTCGGGTAGGGAGCGGACCCAGTCGGCGATGCCGACGGCCTCGCACACCGCCCAGATCTCGTCATCCGTCGCCTCGGGCCGGGCGTAGGCGATGTTGTGCCGGAGCGAGCCCGAGAAGAGATGGCCTTCCTGCGGAACGAGCACGACAGCGCGGCGCAGCGCTTCGACCTCGAGCCGCCGGAGGTCGACACCGTCGATGGACACTGAGCCACTCGTCGGGTCGTAGAAGCGCACGGCCAGCTTGGCCAGTGTGCTCTTGCCCGCCCCGGTCTCGCCGACGATGGCGATGCGTTCGCCGGGCGCGACGGTGAGACCGACGTCGTCGAGTACCGGCACTCCCTTGTCGTATCCGAACGACACCCCCTCGAAAACCATGGCTCCCTCTGGGTCGGAACCCAGGGCGACGGGATCGTCGGCCGGCCCCACCGCCGAGTCCCGATCCAAGATCCCGAAGAGCTTCGAGAGGGCGGCGAGTGCGGCCTGGAGCAGGTTGTAGACGTTGGAGAGCTGCACGATCGGTTCGAAGAACCAGTTGAGGTACAGGAGAAATGCCACCAGTGAGCCGAAGGTCATCTCGCCGTCGATCACGCGGCCTCCGCCAACGACGAGGATCAGAGCCGTTCCCACCGTGCGGAGGAAGTCGACGGCCGGGAAGTAGGTCGAGATCGCACGGGCGGCGGCGAGATTGGCCTCGTAGTAGCGCTCGTTGACACGGCCGAACTCCGA
>JBFKPQ010000022.1:0-22115 GCA_041628225.1 Acidimicrobiia bacterium
GCGACGGATCGCCAAGGCTCGAGCGAAGCTCGACGCGGCCCAAGATGAGGTCGAGACATTGACCAAGGGCTCCACCTAGGCGTCGGGTCTCGCCCGGCCCCTGTAACGGAGCAAGGCTCGCCCGTGGCGGGGACCTCGTATAGGTCCCCGCCATGAGCGACTACGACAGTGCTGCGCAAACGGCGTCGTACTCCTGGGCGCCGAAGTCCGACTTGCCGTGGAACGCGACGAACGGATCGCCTGGCAGGCTGAAGTCCAACACCAGTTGTCCGGCTTCCATGAAGATCGAACCATGGCCCGGAGCGACGATATGCCAGCCGAGACCGCGAACCGTGAACTGACCGAGCGGCTCGCCGAACCTCGTCGTCCGTTCGAAGTCGGTGACGTGCCAATCGCCCGTGACGTATTTCGACTCGTCGGCCGAGTTGATGAGCCAATCCGTGCCACCGACCCACGTCTGATGCTTGATCACCGCGCCACCCTTGGTGACGAAGTGCTTGTGGGTGCCCTCGACTTCGGTTTGCTGAAGTATGTAGAAGTCGGCGTCGGCACCATGGTGGCGGACGCCGTCTTTGCACGCGACCGGTTCGCCGTTGATGTCGAACCACAGATCCGGGCCAAAGACGAACGGCCCGAACTCATCCACTTCGGGCGGGACAGCCCCCGCTCCTGGGACTCCCAGCAGCAGAACCAGGCTGGTGACGACTGCGAGTATGGAAGAACGCCGCATGATGAAACTCCTCCCGTCGGCGTCGTCTGCCTCCCAGGCAGACCCTTCCAACCGTACGTGAGGCGCGATCGCTTGCGCGGGTCAATTTTCTCGTCAGAGGATCTGCAGGATCTCGAACGTGAGATGGACGGCCCCCGCAACCACGGCTACACCGACGAAACCCACGCCGGCGTATCGGACCGCCGTGGGCGGCTGCTCGGCTCCGGCGAGATGCAAGATCCACCACCACACCGAAGCCAGCGCCGCGCCGATGAGGAAGACGCCGGTCCAGACCGGCGGTCGAGAGCAGAAACAGAACGCTTCACTAAAGAAGCTTCCAAATGCAGGGACCGCCATCTGCGACGCGACGAGCACCAGCAGCGTGTACGCCGCCGTGGCCCTTTTCGACGGCGCCGGCGGAAGGAGACGTTCGAACCAGCCATCGAACGAGGCCACCGTTGCGCCGAACACGACGACGAGCCCGACGAGGAGGACGAGGTCGAGCCTGACATCGCCGAGTATGACGAAGTCGCGGTTGTCGGCCACGATCAGCGAAGAACCCCCGATGGCGGCGGCAGCCAGGCCCACGAGCCAGGGGCGCGGCCCGATCCAATCTCGCACGAACACCCACACCACCGCCCCGAATAGACCGCCCAGCAGGCCGCCGAAGAGGACGAGTCCGATCGTTCCTTCGACCGTGAACTCCCCGATTCGGTTGCCGTTCTCGGTGAGGCGCCCTACCGCGTCCGGATGCAAGAGACGCGAAGCGAGCATGACGATCCGACCGCCGATACCAAGGACGACGACGCCGGCGACGACCGCCGCCAATCCGCGCACGAACATCCAGCGCATCCGCCAGGCGAACCGTTGAGCGGGTCTCCGCCGATCCGGCAAGGCGACCGGAATCTCCGCGGTTCGTAACCGTTGCTCGAGACGAGCCATCGATGCCTCCAACCCCCGACGAACAGTACGCCGATGATCGGCCAGTGTGAGTGTTGGATTTCGCGACTGCCGATCGTCAGGCGTGTTGAGACGGCACCCGGACGATGGATTCGTCCGGCGGTGTGTCGAACACCCAACCGGCGATGTGTTGGGCCACCCAATCCGGCGTGTTCATGACTCCCTCTTCGTGGAGCCTGCGGAACTGGTCGACGTCGGCCACGACGGTCCCATCCTGGGCCCGAAGAGTTTCTTGCATCGACGTTTCGACGACGCCCGGCGACACCGCCAGCGCGAGACGCAGAAGACCGGGTTCTTCAGCTGCGACGGTCTGGGTCAGCCGGTCGACGCCTGCCTTGGCGACGCAGTAGGCACCGACTCCAGCCCAGCCACGCTGCGCCGCTCCGGACGAGATGTTCACCAACGCGCCCTGCCGTTCGTGCACGGCGAGGTGGTCCAGGTACGCCTTGATGCCATTCAGTACGCCTCCCACGTTCACCTGCAGGTGCGGCTCGAGCGACTCCCACGCGAGCCGCCGCACCGGTGCCAGCGGCTCCAGGACGGCCGCGTTGTTCACCCACATATCGATGGGGCCGAACCTCGATCCGACCAGGGCCGCAAAGTTGGCGAGAGCAGCGGGGTCGGTGACGTCGACGGCGGCGTTGAAGGCTCGGTCACCGGGCAGCGTTGGCCGGTTGCGTGCGCATCCCCCCACGCGTGCTCCCCGTTCGAGGAACCATTCCGCCATGCCTGCGCCCAGTCCGCGGCTGGCCCCGGTGATGACGATGGTGGTGCTGGTGAGGTCCATACGCCGATCGTACCGGTGGCGCTATGCGGTCTCGATGAACTCCTCCACGATGCGCGCCACGAGACGACGGGCCCTCGACTTCGTCGGCGGTGAGACGGGCGTGGAACACGCTGCCACCGGCCCCGACGAGCGCCGTGAACGCCACGTCGATCGAGCCGTCGTCTCGCAATGCGACGGCCGGCCGTTCGATCGGATGAGCGAAGGGTTCGATGTCTCTGTTGACGCGCGTCGGCTCGGTCAACGCGCCGTCGGCGCCGAGCCGGGCCACGTCAACGCCTGCATCGCTGATCCAGGCCACGACGGGTTCGTCGCGACCGTTGACAGCGACCCCGATCACGACCGCGTCTGGGATCTCGACCAGCTGATCGGGAGCAGACGCATGCGCGAGCGGTGCGGGAGGGCTCGTGGCAGGGATGGAAATCTCGGGGAGCGGCAGGGTGGAGGTGGCCTGGACCGTCACCTCGGTGGTCTCAACGAGAGGCCGATCCGTGGGGGGTGGTGCTCCCGTCCCAACGCAGGCCGCCGCAACGAGCAGCACCGCCATCCAGAGCGTCTGCCGTCCGGTCATGAAACAACCGTAGGCAACACCCCGAGGGCGCGCGGCCTCGTTCGGTCAAGGAGTCGGGTTGTCGCGGAGCCAGGCTCTCAGCATCTCGACGTTGGCGAGGTGCTCCTCGTAGGTGACCGCGTAGCGGGTCTCTCCGGTGTCGAGGTCGATGGTCACGTAGAAGAACCAATCACCCGGCACAGGATCGAGAAACGCGTCGATCGATGCTTCGTCGGGCGAGCTGATCGGCGTCGGCGGCAGCCCGTCGTGGCGGTACGAGTTGTACGGCTGATTCGATGCTCGCTCTTCGGCAGTCGTGAAGATCCGGTCTTCCGGGACCGGGTAGAGGATGATCGAATCCATCTGGAGAGGGCCGCCTCCGGCCAGCCGATTGTGCAGGACCTGGGCGACTTTGCGCTTCTCTGTCTGGTTGTAGGTCTCTTTTTCGATGACCGACGCGGCCGTGATGACGCGGAACCACTCGTCACGTGGGATGCCGCGCTCCTCCAGTTGGGCAATGCGCCGATCCACCATCGCCTGGACGAGTGCCTGCACGGAGCCGCCACGAACGTAGGTGCCGGGAGCCAGCCATCCCTCAGGGTTTCGTCTCGCCTCAGGCGGTAGGTCGACCTGGGCGATGGCCCGTTCGACGTCCTCGAGGTGCAGTCCGAACCCCTGCGCGATGTCGAGCGCGAGGTGCTTGGTGAGGGAGCCTCCCGGACCGATCACACCAAGCCCCGACGACGGCTTCGGGGTGTATAGGTAACCCCCGGAGTCGACGACCGGAATATCGGAAGTTGTGGTCGTGGGAGCGGCTGTGGCCGACGTCGAGGGGGCCATCGGCACCGTGGTCGCAACGCTCCTCGTCGTGGCGCTGCTCGTCGTGCTCGGCGCCGGGTCGGAGGGCGGCGCAGACCTGGCAGAACTCGGCAACGCCTCGGACTCCTTTGCGCCATCAGGCTCCGACGGGGGCAGCGCCGTGGCCAGCGCTGCCCCCACCGCCAGCGCCACCATGGCCACCACCGTCCACGTCAGGGGATTCGATCGCACGGTGCCATCATGGCGCGTGGCGCCGGGCTACGAGGGCGAGCGACCCCCGGCGATCGGTCGCCGGGGGTCGGTTCGTTGCTACTTCTTGGGATTGCCCCAAGGAGCTCGATTCGGGTTGCATTCGTGTCCCGGTGATTCACCCAGGAATGCCTTGGCTTCGTGCGTGCTCAAACCGAATCGGTTCTTGACGAGCACGAGGAACGTCCCGTACGACTGTGTTTGGGTTGTCTCGAAGTCGTCGATCACGTCGTTCAGGCCCGAAAACGCACAGATCGATGCCGGACCCTCCCCGGCCCAGAACCCATCGACCGGTGTTGATCCGCCTTGGGCTCCGCCAGGTCCGGGCGGCCCCTTCACCTCGCCTGCCGACGCCATGGGTGCCATCACTACGACGATCAGCAGGACGAACGCCGCGAGCAGCGCTGCTCTCTTGAGCATGCTCATTCCTCCCCTTTCTCGGCTGCCCGGATGGCAACCGACCTCGCCGAAGCTACCAACGACGTAACGACCCCCGCGACAGATCTTTTTCGCGACCTCGTCCGGCCGACGGTGGGATGATCGGTGGCCAGGACACCTTCTCGAGCGAAACGGAGGCGGCAACTCGACGCAGCCGCATCGAGAAAGCACGCGCTCAAGATCCCCGCCGGCCAGGGACTCCCGCGACCGTTGGAACGTGGCTCAGCTGCCGTTGAAACGCGCCTGCGGAGATCAAGTCGGACCGGCTTTGTGCCGATTCCAATCGCCTGGGCAATACCCAGGAGAACTCGGCCGCTCCAGTACCCTCGGCGGAAGCCGGCGTGACGTCGGGAGCGGACAGCCAGAAAAAGGGACATTTGGTGGTTCGGAGGAAGAAGCCCGCCGGTGCGGCGGAGTTGGTCGTCTATGGGCTCGCGTTTGTCTGCTTGTCGTATCTCGGACTCGAGTTCACGGCGTCAACCGATGGCGTCGCGGCGGTCAGGCCGGAAGCGGGGATCTTCGTGGCGGCGCTCTTGCGGACTCGCCGGCGTTGGTGGCCCGCGGTGGCCACGACCTTTGCGACGCTGGAATGGCTCGGCGCGATCTTCGTGGCCTCTGCGCCCCTCGTATTCGCGATCTTGCTCGCGGCAGCCGGCGCGGGAGCTGCTCTCTTGGCTGCCTGGCTGATCGAGCAAGCCGACGAGGACCCCTGGGACTTCGCCGTCCGGGGCGCGATGCCACGCCTCTTCGTCCGAGGCTGTGCCATCCCCGGCATGGTTTCGGCCGGCGTCGTCACTCTCGGGGCTGCCGCTCTCACCGACATCCAGCCGAGCTTGGTCTTCTGGTCGTGGTTGGTGCCCTCGTGTCTCGGCGTCTTGCTCATGACCCCTCTGATGCTCACGTTCGGACCCGATCCCATGGCTCCCTTCCGAGCGATGCGACCGAGCCACCGTTGGGAACTCTTGGCCGTGGTGGCAATCACCGGTGGCCTGATGGGTTTCGCGTTCCTGGGTGCCAATCCGACCGGCGCGGCGCTGGCCGACTTCGCCTATGTGGCGTTTCCGCTGGTGTTCTGGCCCGCCATGCGGCTGGGTGGGCCGGCCACGCTGCTGACACTGGCGGTCCTCGTTCCGATCGCAGTGGTGTCCGACGTCGCCGATCCCGACTACACAGCCGACGTCGCAGCGGCGTTCCAGTCGACGGTCGCCCTCCAGGGTTTCCTCATGGTCGTGGTCGGTCTCGGCCTGCGGGTGGTCTCACTTCAGGCTCAGCAGAAATCGGTGCTGAACCGAGAGGAGGCATCCCGCCTCGTCCTGGCGGAGGCAGAAGAGCGTTTCCGATCGCTGTTTGCCTCGGCGCCCGTCGCGCTTCGACTCCTCGACGTCCGTCCGGTGATGGAGACCGTGAAGAAGTTGGTGCCGCCGGATGCGAAAGAGGTTTCCCCACACTTGGCCGAAGCGGGCATCGACGCACGACAGGTCCTGGACGAAGCAATCGTTTTGGAATCGAACCGGGCCGTCGCCGGCCTGGTCGAATTCGGGTCTCGTGCGCCGCACCGGTTGGCGGACCGGCCGACCGTCTACGCCGGGAACCCGGCCGTCGCCTGCGAGATCCTCACGGCCCTCGCCGGCGGAGCGACCGAAGTCGACGTGTCAGGCGACCTCGGACCCGCGAACGGTGAGACCCGCCACGTCCAGGTGAAGTTCATCGTTCCCAAACAGGGCGGGCGGCCGGACTACGCCAATGTGGTCGTGGCGACGATCGACGTCACCGACACCGAGGAGGCCCGTCGGCGTGCCGAAGAGCTCTCCAATCTCAAGTCGCGGCTGATCGCTTCCGTGGCGCACGAGTTGCGAACTCCTCTCACCGCAGTGACCGGCTTCTCGAGCCTGTTGGAGAACGACCGAGCCTCGGTGGGAGAAGCGGAGCTGGACGCCATGATCGCCGACATCGCAGCATCGGCTCGTCAGATGGGCGGCATCGTGGAGGATCTTCTCACCGCAGCTCGGGCCGACGTGGGACCGCTGGCCGTCCACGCCGAGACGGTGCCTTTGAAGACCGAGGTGGAGTTGGCGCTTCGCACCACCCTGGTCGAGGGACGGAACGTGACCGTTTCCGGCAACGGGGTCGTGGCGTTTGCAGACTCGGGTCGGGTCCGCCAGATCGTCAGAAACCTCGTCAGCAATGCCGTGCGCTACGGAGCGGATCCGATCGAAGTGAGGATACGCGAGAACGATGAGCAGGCCGTGGTCGCCGTCAGCGACGCCGGTCCGGCTTTGTCGCCGACCGTGGAAAAGCGGCTGTTCGATCTGTACTGGCGTAGTGACTCCGCCCCCGACACGTCGCTCGGTGTGGGGCTCAACCTCTCACGGCAAATGGCGCGGCGGATGAACGGCGACCTCGTGTTCAACCGGTCCGATGAGCGCAACACCTTCGAACTACGGCTCCCGCGGCCGCACTGATCAGTCGGAGGTCTCGTGCCGCTCGGGGATGAGGCCGAACAGCTCGGACAACGCGGTGGTGATCTTCTCCATCGGTTCGCCGGTACGTTGCTGAATGACATCGGCCGCTTCGGCGCGGCTCCGGCTCGTCACACCGTCGAGGTCCAGATCGGTCAGTGACGGCCAGGTCTCTCGGAGGATGGCGCGTGACTCGGCGAGTTGCTCATTGCGGACGGTTTCTGACACGGCTGACTCCCGTCTTCGGCTGCCACGAGATACCCGGCTGCGTCAGCGACGAAACGTGGCCGTCAGATTCAAGCGGCTGCGATGGAGTCGATCCGTGAGAACGGGATCGAGTCGGTACCGCGGTCGTGGCGCAGCAGAATCGACCACTCGCCGTAGGTAGTCTCGACGCCGAGGTATTCGCCGATGGTGTGGCCGCGCGATGTCACGGCGCAATAGGTCGCGCCGCATCGGAGACGGTTGAGGTCGGTGAGCGGGGAATGCGGATGGTTGGTTGTCATGAGGTGTCCTCCGTGAGGTCGTTGCACGGCGCCGCGTCGTACGGCGCGGACTCTCCGCGCGCGATCCCGGACAGGTGCCGGAGACGACGTTGCCGTGATCGGGGAGCCCAGAGGTGTGGCCTCGACCCGACGTAGCTCGAGGCCACCGTACCACGGGATCGTCCAAACCCGGTCACCTTCCGGTCCGGCGTCCGCTGCGAACCATCGGTCGGCGCTTCCGCGTCTGATTTCGACCATCCGCTGGTAGGGTGGTTCCAGCTGCTTCGGCGGCGGCTTGCTTCTCTCCGTTCTGGACTGCAGATGAGTCGGTCCCGGAACAACTGCTACCGGATGACGAAACGTCGTCCCTCGAACGAGAGGCAACCGCCATGAACATCTACGTGGGAAATCTTCCCTTCTCTACGACCGAAGCCGACCTTCGTGAGCTCTTCTCCGAGTACGGGGCCATCACCAGCGCCTCGGTGATCACCGACCGGGACACGGGGCGATCCCGCGGCTTTGGGTTCGTCGAACTCGCCGACTCGAGCGCCGGGTCGACCGCCATCGAAAAGCTCGACGGCCACGACTGGAACGGCCGGCGGATCACCGTCAACGAGGCACGTCCGCGCGCCCCGCGCCGCTAGTGGGCGGGCCCAACTCCGAGGAGAACTGACATGGCACGTGGACGTGAGGGCATGGCCAAGCGGGCCCGTGAGCGCCGTCGGGAACAGCGCAAGGAGGACAAGGCGGCACGGCGCGAAGCCCTGGCGGCCGAGCCCGACGGCCCCGCTCCCGACGAGGAAGTACGGCTGATGGAACAGTTTCGTGTCTTGAGCGAACGGCACGCCGCCGGTCAAGTCACGGAAAGGGTTTTCGCCGAGGAGCGGGAGCGGATCTTCGGCGAGCTCGGCATCGACACCTGAGCACTGGGCGCCCCAAGGCGCAGGCCTGGGACGGCCGCGCAACGCTCAGTAGCCGGCGACGTCGTCTTTGGCGATGATGCGGGTAGGGGTGACCCGGACGAGATACTCCCCTGGCACGCCGTTGCGCCGGCCGAATTCGTCCGCTCGATCGGCACCCATGTACCGGCCTCCGATGGCCGTCGCCCATTGCATCAGGTCCTCGGGCTCGGTCGACAACGCGGCGGTGCCCTCGATGATCACGAACGCATACGGCGGCTCCTCGCTGTCGACGGAGATCGCCACCCGATCATCCCGGCGGAGGTTCGCGCCTTTGATGGACGACTCGTGGGTGTTGAACACGAGATCGTCGCCGTCGAGTACGAACCAGATCGGCGCCACGTGGGGGCGCCCGTCGGTGCGCACGGTCGCCAGCTTGCCCGTGCGGGTGCCGGCCATGAGGAATGCCCGGACCTCGTCAGATGTCATCGTGCGGGCCACGCCGGCAGGGTACCCGCACCGCTCGGCGCATCACCGCGCCGGCGGGCATCACCCAATCGTCATCGACTCTTGGCGGTGTTGTCGTGACTCACGAGCCACGTGTCGAAGCCCGAAGCGTCATTCGGCAGCCGTTGTTTCATCACGCAGAGCCACCCGTCGCCGTTGCGATCCTCCTTGGCGTAGACATCCGCGGCGATGGCCGCCGCCGCGGCGGCGTCGGCGAACCCCGTCATCTCCAGCTGCCATGCGTAGTCGCCTTGTGCCCAGATCTCCCACGCTCCGATGGCGGTCGCCCCAGCGCCACCAGGCCCCACCCCGCAGGCGACATACGGCGGCACACCGAACGCCGTCGCCGCCGAACCCATGACGCCGAGCGCCATGATGACCATCGAAACAACGATGCGTCGCATCGCTCCTCCCATCTCCCTGCCGACGTGGCGGGCCGTTCTCGCGACAACGTACCGGTTCGCGGCCCTACATGGAAGAAGATGGTTTTCGCGATCTGCCGGCGGTCCGCGAACGACGCCAGGGCTGGGATACTCCGCAGATGCGTGGCGCTTCCTACCCTTCGTTTGGTGGACCGATCGGGATCTCCGATCTTCCGGAACCCTCCATCGGAGTTGGTGATGCGCTGCTCGAGGTGCGGGCCACCGGGATCTGCCGGAGCGACTGGCACGGCTGGCAGGGTCACGATCCCGACATCACGGCATTTCCGCACGTGCCTGGCCATGAGTTCGCAGGGATCGTGGCCGATGCCGGTTCCGATGTAGCACGGTGGTCGCCCGGCGATCGCGTTGCCGTTCCGTTCGTGTCGGGCTGCGGGACGTGTCAGTACTGCCTGACCGGACACGCCCAGGTGTGCCCCCAGCAGACCCAACCAGGGTTCACGCATTGGGGCTCGTTCGCCGAACGGGTGGTGGTCCGGGCTGCCGACTTCAATCTTGTTCCGCTCCCCGAGGCGGTCAGCTTCGAGACGGGCGCGATCGCCGGGTGCCGCTTTTCCACCGCCTATCGGGCGGTTGCCGATCAGGGCGGCGTGGTGGCCGGCGAGTGGGTCGCCGTGTACGGATGCGGCGGAGTGGGCCTCTCGGCCGTGATGATCGCCGCCGCGCTCGGAGCACGACCCGTCGGCATCGACCCCCGGCCCGAAGCTCGAGACATGGCGCGTCACGCCGGAGCGGAACTCGTGTTCGCTCCCGACGAAGCCCGTAGCCAACTCCCAGGGCTGGATGGCGAGGGTCCGCACGTGACGATCGACTCCGTCGGGTCACCGTCGGTCGTCGCCGACGCCCTGGCGAATCTGCGCCGCCACGGCCGCCACGTCCAGGTGGGGCTCCTCCCGAAGGCAGGTGGGTTCGCAGACGTGGCAGTTGGCCGGCTGATCGGTCATGAACTGACGATCGTGGGCTCCCACGGCATCTCCCCGTCGGGCCTGGCGTCCGTACTCGACATGACGGTGTGCGGCGACCTGTCTCCCGACCGGCTCGTCACCAGGCGCGTCGATCTCGTCGAAGGCGCCCGCGTGCTGGCCACACTCGATGACCAGCCATCGGACGGCATGACGGTCATCACCGAGTTCTGACCGACCGGTCAAGGACCTCCGGCCCGGCGAATCTTCTCGAACAGCTGCTGGTTCCAGCGGGCATGGACCCGCGGATTGAGGTGATCGCGGGCTCGTGGCGGCAGTTCGACACCGGCTCGCTCGGCCGCCACCCGGAGGTTGTGTAGCGCGCTCGGCCAGCCATCGGGCCACGGATCGATCAGACCTCGCAGCAGTTGGAGATCGACGTCCCAGAACCGGGCGTACAGGTCGGCTGCTTCGTCGCCCAGTCCGAACCACTCGGCCACGCTCGCCGCGGTCGGAACCCACGCCCAGAACTCATCGACGTCTCCGCAGAACCGCTCGACCGCGGCACCGATCTCGGTGCGCGTGAGGCGGAGTTCTTCCGCGGGGATCAGCGGCACGATGGACCCGTGGACGTGCGGCTCCAAGTCGATAGCGGCGTCGATGGCACTCCAAGACGTACCTTCTTCGTCGGCGAGACCGATCCACAGCAGCTCAAAACCCTGTTCCCAAGGTGCGGTCAGCCACTCGGTGTCGACGAAGATCCGACGGGTCATGGCTCCCACCGTACGCCGAGGAGTTTCACCCGTGGGGAACGATCACCTCGGCGGCAACCTCTTCGACATCGGGAAACAGCCAGCCGATGAGCCACACCGCCGCTCCCACACCGACCAATTCGGCGACGACGAAGCCCGGAATCGAAGCCGGCGAGATCCCAGCGAACGTGTCCGACACGGTGCGCGCCACCGTCACCGCCGGATTCGCGAAACTCGTCGACGACGTGAAGTAGAAGGCGCCAGCGATGTACGCCCCCACCGCGAACGCCGCCAGTTGTGCGTTGCCGGAACGGACGAGGCCGAAGATCACGAGCAACAATCCGGCGGTAGCAATCACTTCGGCAAACCACAGGTGTGAACCCGTGCGTGCGGTCGACGACCACGCGATGGCCGGCAGGTCGAACATGAGATTGGCAGATACCGCTCCCACGATCCCTCCGCCGAGTTGGCCGGTGACGTACCCGACGGTCTCCCGGTTGCTGAGGCCGCCGAAGTAGCGATCGGCCAGCGTGACGGCCGGGTTGAGATGGGCACCCGATACCGACCCCAACGCCAGGATCAGCGCCGTCAGCGCACCGGCTGTCGCCAGCGCGTTCTGGAGGAGCTGGAGCCCAGGATCGTCGGTGAGCGACGCCGCCATGATGCCGGATCCGACAATGGCAGCCAGCAGAAACGCCGTGCCAACGAACTCGGCGACGACCCGTCGCGCCAGCGATGCCATCAGGCCGATTCCGGGGTGTCGCTCGCCGGCCTCATGGCCCGCACAGGCGTCGATGCGTCATGGGTTCTCCGTTTCCGGAACGCTCGGCCGACGTTCCTCGGGAGGCCGGAATGATAGGCAGCCTCCGGCGGACCACCTCCGTGGTGCCAGGCGACGGATCTAGGGTGACGGCTCGATCAGATGGAGGGTGGCAGGAGTGGTGCGGCCAGACCGCCGGCACAGGGGTCCGTATGCGCTGGTGACGATCGCCGCGCTGGTCACCCTGCTCGCGGCATGTGCCGACCGAACCCCCACTGAGACCGTTGTGGCGCCCACCACGTCCACCACAGCTACCGCGGTGCCTGCGCCCGCGACCACCCGCGTCGTGGCGACGCCAAACGCCCCATCTGCCACGACCGCCCCACCTACGACGACCCTCGCCGTTTCCGAAGCGGAAGCCTCGGTCGAACAGACGCTGGCATCGCTGACGCTGGAGCAGAAGATCGGACAGCTGATCATCGCCGAGTTCACCGGTCCGTCCGCCACTGTTGCCGTGTCGGAGCTCGTCGCCGAGGGCTGGGTCGGCGGGTTCATCCTGAAGTCGGCCAACGGCAACCTCGTCGATCCCGACCAGGTGACCGCCACGATCGCCGACCTGCAGGCCGCCGCACCGATTTCCCTGCTGATCGCGGTCGACCAGGAGGGCGGCCGCGTCGATCGGGTGACCTTCCCCGACACGGTCCGCTTCCCCGCACCCGAACGGTTCGGGCAGATCGGCGACGCCGCTCTGGTCGAGGACGCGGCCTGGGCCACGGGCGTGCAATTGCGGGCACTTGGTTTCAATGTCGACTTCGCCCCGGTGGCGGCCGTCAATCTGCTGGGCAGTGCCAACCCGGCGATCGGCGACCGTTCGTACGGCTCAGATGTCGACGTGGTCGTCGACCTGACGGCGGCGGCGGTGCGCGGCTTCGACCGGGCCGGTGTGGCAGCGGCCGTGAAGCACTTTCCCGGTCACGGACGGACGTCGGTGGACAGCCATCAGGCGCTTCCGGAGGTCTCCGTCGACTACGAGACATGGGCGATCTCCGACCGCCGGCCGTTCGAGGCGGCGATCGCCGAGGGTGTGCCGATGGTCATGGTCGGCCACCTCGTGTACCCGGCCTTGGATTCGTCGGGCACCCCGGCGACGCTGTCCCGTCCGATCGTGACGGGTGAATTGCGCGAGAAGCTGGGGTTCGATGGCGTCGTGATAGCCGACGATCTCTCCGGCATGGACGCCTTGGGCCAGTGGAGCCGAGCGGACCGGTCGGTCCTGGCTCTGGCGGCGGGGGTCGACCTCCTGCTCAATCCCGGAGACGCCGCGTCCGCCGTCGAAGCGATCGTCAAGGCCGTCGAGGCGGGAGAACTCTCCGAACATGCCATCGATGCGGCGGTGCGGCGGGTCCTTGCTCTCAGATGGCAACTGAGCTCCAGCACGTCGGCCGACGACCTCGACCCCTCCACGCTCGCCGAGATCAACTCGATTGCGATGCGGATCACCGACGCCTGCCGAGACGCCGGCCGCGACTGCTGACCCAGACGACCCAGACGCCCACATCGGAGCAGTCGCCGACACGAACTAGGCAGCGGTGGGTCGGTGATGTGTGGCCTCAGACCGCGTACGTGGTGGGTCACCGATCCAAAAAGACGAAGACGCCGAGCATCGCGGGTTTCCGGCCGGTAGCATCGCTGATCAGGCCGGGTATCCCGGCCGCTCGAACGGAGGAGCCTATGAAGACCAAACGATTTCAGTTCCTGATGGCACCGCTCTTGGCCTTGGCGATGGTCGCCGCGGCCTGCGGTGACGGTGGAACGTCCGATACCACATCCGCCTTCCCGCCGGCGGCGGGCGCGCTCGGTGGCGTCCTGGTGGAGTCCGGGGCCCCGGTGCAGATCCGCGCATTGCAGGCCATCAGCGGCGAGGTGGCGTTCTTGGGCGTCGACCAGGTACGCGGCATCGAGTTGGCCATCGAGGATTTCGGGGACGTCAAGGGTCATCCCGTGAACCTCGGTACGCCCGAAGACGACCTGTGTCTGGGTGAAGGCGGCGGCGCCGGCGCCACGGCCATCGTCGCTCAGGAAGGCGTGCTCGGCGTCATCGGCACCACGTGCTCCGGTGCGGCAGTGCCTGCTCTCGAGATCTTCAACGAGGCCGGCATCGTCATGATCTCCGGCTCGAACACCAGCGAGAGCCTCACCTCGAACCTGCAAGGCACGGCCGGCGTCAACTGGCGCGACACGTACCTGCGAACGGCCCACAACGACCTGATCCAGGGCGGTGCGGCTGCCGTGTTCGCGTACGAGAACCTCGGCCTGCGAAACATGTGCACGATCCACGACGGCGACCCGTACACGAGCGGTCTGGCCGACTCGTTCGGCGCCAAGTTCGCCGAACTGGGCGGCACCATCTCGGTCGCCACGTCCGTGAACAAGGGCGACACAGACATGGGTCCGGTTCTCGCCGAGTGTGCGACCGGTACTCCGGAAGGGATCTACTTCCCGATCTTCCAGCCGGAGGGTGACTTCATCCTCCAGCAGGTGGGCGGTGTGTCGGGCCTCGACGGCGTGCAGATGTACGGCGCGGATGGCCTCATCACGCCAGATCACTTCAGCCTGCCCGAGGCCGCCGGTGCGTACTACTCCGGGCCCGACCTGGGCTTTGAGGGCAACACCGGCTTCACGGGAGAGACCTACACCAACCTCGTGGCACGCTACGAGGCTGCGTACGGTGAAGCTCCAACGGCTGCGTTCCACGCCCACACCTACGACGCCACCATGATGCTCCTCAACGCCATCGAGCAGGTGGCCGTCGAAGGGCCTGATGGCCAACTGTGGGTCGATCGTGCCGCTCTGCGGGACTTCCTCTACGCCACCGAGAGCTTCCCGGGCGTCACGGGCTCGCTGAGCTGTGATGAGTTCGGCGACTGCGGCGGCAACGTCGTGTCGGTGGTCCACAACGAGGACCCGAGCGACCCTCAGGCCGGAATAGCCAACGTGGTGTTCCGAGCCGGCAAGGGAGCGGGTGGCGAGATCGTCATCCTGGACAACTGACGACGATGACTGACCGAGAGGCCCGGGATCGACACGTCCCGGGCCTCTCGTTCTACCTGGAGCCATGACGACACTCACACGACGGCGCCGAGCGACCCGCTTCAGTTGGGTCGACTCGTTCCTGTGGGCAGTGCGAATCGGAGCACTGATCTTCATCGTCGTCGGTGTGGTCGGAGCACTCAGCAAGACCCTGAGCGGCGAAGGCGTGAGTGCGGTGGCATGGCGGGACCTGGTCATCACGGGCCTCGCCCAGGGCTCGATGTACGGCCTCATCGCCCTCGGCTATTCGATGGTCTACGGCGTGCTCGGCTTCATCAACTTCGCTCACGGCGAAGTGTTCATGAGCGGTGCGTTGGTGGCCTTCTTCGCAGCCGACGCCTTCGCCGTCACGGGCACGTGGGAATCGGCACCGGTGGTGGCGCTGGGAGTGACAATCCTCGTCGCCATGGCGACCTCGACCATCGTCGCGGTACTCACGGAGCGGATCGCCTACCGGCCTCTCCGCGACTCGCCGCGGCTCATACCGCTGATCACATCGATCGGCATGTCGTTCTTCTTGCAATACAGCTTCCGGGGCTTTTTCGGCGACGACTTCAAGTCGTATCCGCAACCGCCGATGGCCCTCCGCGGCAAGGCGTCGATCTTCGGTGTCGAGATACTCAAGACGCAACTCGTGGTGATCATCGTCGCTGCCGTAGCCATGGTGGCGCTCTACCAGTTCGTTGCTCGAACCCGCATGGGCCGGGCGATGCGCGCCATCGCCGAGGACCGAGAGATCGCCGCGCTGATGGGAGTCAACGTCAACCGAGTCGTGGCGCTGACCTTCGCTGTGGGTGGCGCCATGGCGGGCGTCGCCGGTGTCCTGTGGTCGCTGTTGTTTCGCCAGGTGTACTTCCTCACCGGGTTCCTCCCCGGCATCAAGGCATTCACGGCGGCCGTGGTCGGGGGCATCGGCAACATGGCGGGCGCCTATCTCGGTGGTCTGACCCTGGGGTTGGTGGAGGCACTCGGACCCCTGCTCGTGCTCGACGGATGGGGCATTCCTGCCGTGAGCCAGCTGAAAGACGTGGTGGCCTTCAGCGCACTCGTGCTCGTTCTGATCTTCCGGCCCACCGGCTTGCTCGGTGAGCGACTGGCCGTCGAGGAGCGTGGCTGATGGCCACCGCGACGGCCGCTCCGCGCCGAGCACTGCGCGGGACGGCCTCCATCCCGATGTGGCCCGCCATTCGCACCGGCTTCTACGGTGGTCTGGCATACGTCTTCGTGTCGACGATCGGCCTCGTCGAGGGACTCGGCCAGAAGAACGTCATCGATCCGATCCTCAGCCTGGGCTACACGGTCCTCGTCGCCATCGGCTTGTTCGCCGGATACGTCGCGGGTAGAGCAGCCGCCAACGAACGGGAACCGGCCAATCCCCTCCTCTACGGCGTCGTTGCGGGCCTATCGGGAGGCGTCCTCGCCACGCTGTACCTCTTGTGGATCAACAACTTCGAAGTCCGTGACATCTTCACGAACATCTCGCCGAAGCTGATCGATCTTCTCAACCTGCAGCAGGACGTCGGCACGGGCGTGCTGCTCGCCGTCGGTGGCGGTGTGATCCTCGGGGCGCTGGGCGCCGGTTTGGTGTTGCTGTCTCCTTTGATGAGGCGGGCGCTGGTGGGGGCAATGCTGTGGGTGCTGGTCGTCGGCTTCCTCGAGGTGGTGCTCAGCCAGATCCTGCGCGAACTCGATCTCGGTGTCGCATTGGCGTTCGCCATCGTGACGGGCGCAGCCTGGGCGATGCTGCGCGCCTTCTCCGATCGCCCTCCTCTTCTCGTCGGCGGCATGGTGGTGGCGATGGTGGTCGGCGTCGTCGTCAGCCAGTTGTTTTCGGAGATCAGCCTCGGCCTGTCGTTCATTCCCGACTGGGTCTATGTGAACCGAGTCGGCGGACGGGCACCGAGGTGGCCGGCCGCCCTCGTGGTGTTCGCGCTCGCCTTTGCGGTGACCGTGCTCACCGAAGATCGGCGTCGACAGTTCCGCAGCCGGCTCGACAACGCCGACCCAACCGAGAAGCAGCGCTGGGCCTACTACGGGATCGCCCTGTTCGTCGGTCTCGGCGTCTTCCTCCCCATGATCCTCGGCACCCTCGTCAACGAGTTGCTGGCGACGACTGGCCTGTTCCTCCTCATGGGCCTCGGTCTCAACATCGTCATCGGCTATGCCGGCATGCTCGATCTCGGGTACGTGGCGTTCTTCGCGGTGGGCGCGTACACCACGGCAATCCTCACCTCCACCGCCGGAACGCGGGACTGGGCGCCCGAGCTGTCGTTCTGGGAGGCGCTGCCGTTCGTGATCATCGCGGCGACGATTGCGGGCATCCTGGTGGGGACACCGGTGATCAGGATGCGCGGCGACTACCTGGCGATCGTGACGCTCGGTTTCGGTGAGATTGCTCGCATCCTCTTCCTGTCCGACTGGTTCACGCCGGTGACGGGCGGTGCTCAGGGGGTCACGAGGATCCCGCCGATCGAGCTCGGGTTCTACACGGTCAAGGGAACCAACCAGCAGGCGATCCTCTACATGATCCTGGTGTTCGTCGCGTTGGCGGCGTTCGTGTCGTGGCGGCTGCAGGACTCGCGCATCGGCCGTTCCTGGATGGCCATGCGAGAGGACGAACAGGTCGCCGAAACCATGGGCGTCAACATCGTGCAGGCCAAGCTTCTGGCTTTCGTCGTGGGCGCCAACATCGCTGCGGTGGGTGGCGCGCTGTTCGCCGTCAAGTTCGGCACGATCTTCCCGGCGTCGTTCTCGATCATCGTCTCGATCACCGTGCTCGTTCTCATCATCGTCGGCGGCATGGGGAACATCCCCGGCGTGGCCGTAGGTGCGCTGGTCATGATCGGTGTGCTCGGCGGGCGTAACTCGCCGGGCCTGCTCCGCGAGTTCGCCGAGTTCAAGCTGCTCATCTACGGGGCGCTGCTCCTCTACATGATGTTGAGGCGTCCTGAAGGACTCCTCCCGAGCAAGCAGCGGTCCCGCGAACTCCATCAGGACGAGGCCCTGCAAGACGCGTGGTTGCGGGCCGAACTCGACAAGCAGGAAGCGACGTCCTGATGGCCGTCCTCGAAACGATCGCGCTCCACAAGGAGTTCGGCGGGGTCAACGCCATCAGTTCCCTCGATTTCCACGTCGACGAAGGTGAGATCGTCTCGGTCATCGGCCCGAACGGAGCCGGCAAGACGACCTTCTTCAACCTCATCACGGGCATGCAGGCACCGAGCTCGGGAGAGATCCATTTCCGTGGCGAGAGCATCGTCGGGCTCACTCCGGACGCGCTGACCAAGCTCGGCATTGCTCGCACCTTCCAGAACGTGCGTCTCTTTCCCAACATGACGGTGCTGGAGAACGTCATGGTCGCTCAACACTGCCGGACCAAACGGGGACCGATCTCGGCGGTGCTCAACACGCCTGCGTTCCGCCGCGAGGAAGCCGAGATCCGCGCACAGGCCGAGGACGCTCTCTCGTTCTTCGGTCAGCGGCTGCTCGGCTACCGGTTCGATCAGCCCGCGTTCATGCTGTCGTATGCCAACCGGCGCCGACTCGAGATCGCGCGGGCCATGGCGACGCAACCGTCGCTGATGCTCCTCGACGAACCCACCGCCGGGATGAACCCCAGAGAGACGGCCGAGCTCACCGAACTCATCGGCAGACTGCGCGACGAGAAAGGGTTCACGGTCGTATTGATCGAGCACGAGATGCGGGTGGTCCGTGACGTGTCGGACCGCGTGGTCGTCCTCGATCACGGCGTACGCATCGCAGAGGGCACCTATGACGAGGTGACATCCGACCCCGACGTGATCGAGGCATACCTGGGTCGGCCGGCAGGATCCGAACATGGCTGAGACCGTCCTCGAATTCCGCAACGTCAACACCCACTACGGGCCGGTCCACGCCCTGAAAGACGTCGACCTGGAGATCAAGCAGGGTGAGATCGTGTGCCTGCTCGGTGGGAACGCCTCCGGCAAGACCACCACACTGAAGACGATCCTCGGGATGGTGATCCCGACCACGGGTGACGTCCTGCTGGACGGTGAGGTCGTCTCGGCGCTGCCCACCAGCGAGCGCGTCATACGGGGCGTGTCGATGGTCCCGGAGAACCGTCGTCTCTTCAAGCGGATGACCGTGCGCGAAAACCTCGAGATCGGGGCATTTCTTCGCGACGACAAAGAGAACTTCGACGCCGACCTCGACCGCATCTTCGAACTGTTCCCCAGGGTCAAGGAGCGGCTCAGCCAGAAGGCCGGCACGCTGTCGGGCGGCGAACAGCAGATGGTGGCGGTCGGTCGCGCCATGATGGCCCGGCCCAAGGTGC
This sequence comes from Acidimicrobiia bacterium, assembly GCA_041628225.1. Classification (GTDB taxonomy): domain Bacteria; phylum Actinomycetota; class Acidimicrobiia; order Spongiisociales; family JAENVV01; genus JBFKPQ01. The sequence continues at coordinate 19,119 of JBFKPQ010000022.1, forward strand.
TGCTGATGGACGAGCCGTCGATGGGACTCGCCCCGGTCCTGGTCACGCAGAACTTCGAGATCATCCAGCAGATCAACGAAGCCGGGACGACGGTGTTCGTGGTCGAACAGAACGCCAACATGGCGCTGTCCATAGCCGATCGGGGCTACGTACTGCAGACGGGCCGTATCGTGCTGGCCGACACTGCGGAGTCCCTCCTCGCCAATCCGGATATGCGCAAGGCGTATCTCGGAGAGGTCGACTGAGCCGCTGACCCGACAGCTGCCGCAGGCCAACGGCGCCCGACGAGTCGCATGTTTGGATCCGTCTCGATGGCACATGGACCAAGATTCCCCTAGACCCGGAACAGTGGTTCGCGATGGCGTGCGGGTTTGCCGGTCGAGCTCACCGAAGCTGAGTGGAGAGAGCTCGTGACCGCCGACCGGCCCTACCGCGACGCATGCGAGAACGCATCGACCGGTTAGCCCGAGCCACCGTCGTCCAGGATCACATGCGGACCCGGTCGCCTCGGGGGTCGTACATCGGCCGGAGGGAAGCTCGGGCTGGGAACATCTCGCCCGCCACCTGGATCTCGTAGGACCCGTCCCCGACGTAGTCCGCCGTCACTCCCCCTTCGTGCTCGACGTAGCCGAAGCCCATCGCACCACCCAGCGTGTGCCCGTAGTTGCCCGACCGCAGGTAGCCGACCCGTTCGCCGTTCCGGTAGATCGGTTCCTCGCCGTATAGCAGCGGCTCGGGATCGTCGAGCAGGAACTGCACGAGGCGCCGGGACAGAGGCCCGGCTTCCTTCTCGGCGAGCAGCACGTCGCGGCCGACGAAACCGCCGGGTTTGTCGAAGTCGACCGCGAACCCCAGACCGGCCTCCAGCGGTGAGTCCGTGTTCTCCATGTCCAGGCCGTAGTCCTTGCGTCCGGCCTCGGTCCGCGTGCTCTCGAGCGTTTCCATGCCGGCGTGCGCCAGGCCGAACGCTTCTCCCTCCCGGATGAGAGCGTCATAGACCCCGAGCGCATACTCCGCCGGCACGTACAGCTCCCAGCCAAGCTCACCTACGAAGCTCATGCGGAACGCCCACCCGAGGGCGAACTCCAGATCGAGTTCCTGGGCCGTGAAATACGGGAACGCCTCGTTCGACAGGTCCGCGTCGGAGATCGTCGCGATGAGATCTCGCGACTTGGGCCCCTGAATACTGATCAGCGTGATCCCCGACGTGGCGTCGGTGACCGTCATTCGGTCTTCGGGCCCGATGGAGCGTCGCATCATCGTCTCGACACGACGGTGAAAACCTTCGGCCACCACGACCATGAAGCGAAGCTCGGACAGGCGGGTCACGGTGAGATCGGCGAGGACCTTCCCCGCCGGGCTCATCCACTGGGTATACACGCAACGGCCGGGTTCGACGGCGACGTCGTTGCCGCTGAGGTGGTTGAGGATGCGTTCGGCGTCGGGCCCCTCCACGACGAAGTTCGACATCGAGGACATGTCGTACAGCGCCACATCGTTGCGGGTGGCGTGGTGTTCGGCCTCGTGATGGCTCCACCAGCCCTGCCGTCCATACGTCTGCACGAACGGGACGTCGACCCCGGGCGCGAACCAACTGGTGTTCTCCCAGCCGGACGAATCGCTGAAATGCGCCCCGGCTGCGGCGAGCCGGTCGTGCAGCACCGACCGTCGGACATTGCGCGCCCGTTCCGGATGCGAGTGCGGCCATGAACCCGTCGAATGCAGGCGACCGAGCAGCTCCACCGTCCTCGCTTCACGGAACCGGCGGGTGCCCTGTGACGGCACCGCCCGCGCGATGTCCACCTCGGTGACGTCCACCGGTGGCTCACCTTCGACCATCCAATCGGCAATGATCTTCCCAGCACCACCGCCGAGGAGGATGCCGAGCGAATTGAACCCGGCCGCCACCCAGAAGTTCTCGACCTCGGGAGACGGCCCCATCAGCGAGCCGTTGTCCGGCGTGAAACTCTCCGGGCCGGTGAACAGTTTCCGAATGCCGACGTCCTTCAAGATCGGCAGAGGCTCCATGGCCAGTTCGAGAAACGGCGCCAGGCGATCCCAGGCGTTTTCGATCTCACCGAAGCTGAAGTCGTCGGGCACGCCGTCGAGACTCCACGGGGCGCCGAGGGGTTCGAACAGCCCGACCATCAGACCGCCGGTCTCTTCGCGGTAGTAGGCGTAGCGATCCGGGTCCTCGAGGATCGGCAGGTCGGGAGTCGCCGAGGCGACCTGGTCGGTGATCAGATAGGCGTGTTCGGCGGCTTGAAGCGGCACCGAGACACCCGCCAAGGCCCCGATCTGGCGCGCCCACATGCCACCGCAGTTGACGACGTAGTCGCACTCGATGTCGCCGGCCGGCGTGCGTACGGCGACCACCCGCCCGTGTCGCATCTCGAAGCCCGTCACCGCCGTGTCCTCGACGATCCGCACGCCGGCCTGGCGGGCTCCCGCGGCGAGGGACATGGCACAGTTGGCCGGATCTGCGCGCCCTTCATTGGCCGTGTAGAAGCCGGCGATGACGTCGCGGGTGTCGAGCATCGGCCACATCGCCTGGACTTCGACGGCCGAGATCTCCTGGCGTTCGATGCCAACACACCGCAGGAAGTCGGCCTCACGGCGCAGCTTGTGGATTCGCTCCGGCGACGCGCCGGTCTGCAGGTAGCCGACCGGCCGGAATCCGGTCGAGAGGCCGGTTTCGGCTTCGAGGACCTCGTAGAGCTCCCGCGTGTACTTGGACATCCAGGCCGACGTCTCGGTGGTCATGCCTCCCGACACGATCAGGCCGGCAGCATGCCAGGTCGTTCCCGAGGTCAGCTTGCTCCGCTCGACGAGAACCACGTCGGTCCAACCCAGCTTTGCGAGGTGGTAGGCGACGCTGCTGCCGATCACTCCTCCGCCGACGATGACGACCTGGGCCCTCTCCGGAATGTCCATCATGAGCTTCTACCACACCACGTTGAGCCTTCGGGCCGATCCGCGCCGTGGTTGTTCGCCGAC